>JBIKMK010000224.1:0-6407 GCA_044359315.1 Bryobacteraceae bacterium
ACGGACTGCGTGCAGCGCGCGCCGCACTTCGCCATCATCGACGAAGTGGACTCGATCCTGATCGACGAAGCCCGCACCCCGCTGATCATCTCCGGCCCCAGCGAAGAGTCCACCGACAAGTACTACCGCATCAACCGCATCATCCCCAAGCTGATCCGCGGCGAAGTGATCGAAGGCAAGGAGCCGGGTGAAAAGTACACCACCGGCGACTACACGGTGGACGAAAAGCACCGCAGCGTGGCGTTGACCGAAGAGGGTGTGCTGAAGGTGGAAAAGCTGCTCGATTGCGGCAACCTCTATGACCCGGTGAACCTGGAAATCAACCACCACGTGCAGCAGGCGCTGCGGTCCCGCGTGCTCTACCAGCGCGACAAGGACTACCTGGTCCAGCCCGGTGAGGATGGCGAAGCCGAAGTGGTGATCATTGACGAGAACACCGGCCGCCTGATGCCGGGCCGCCGCTGGTCCGATGGGTTGCATCAGGCGATTGAGGCCAAGGAAGGCGTCAAGATCCAGCGCGAAAACCAGACGCTGGCCACCATCACCTTCCAGAACTTCTTCCGCTTGTACAAGAAGCTGGCTGGTATGACCGGTACCGCCATGACGGAAGCGGCCGAGTTCGGCAAGACCTACAAGATTGATGTCTTTGAGATCCCGACCAACCGGGACATGATCCGCAAGGACACGATCGACATCGTCTACCGCACCGAAGACGAAAAGTTCCGCAACGCCGCCAAAGAGATCAAGGCCGCGCACGAGAAGGGCCAGCCCGTGCTGGTGGGCACCATCTCGGTGGAAAAATCCGAGCGGCTGTCGGCGATTCTCAAAAAGAACGGCATCCGGCATGAGGTGCTGAACGCCAAGAATCATGAACGCGAAGCCTCGATTGTGGCGCAGGCCGGGCGCAAAGGCGCGGTGACGGTCTCGACCAACATGGCCGGTCGCGGTACGGATATTCTGCTGGGCGGCAACCCGGAGTTCATGGCCAAGGAAGTGCTCCGCAAGCAAGGCAAGGATGCGGACGCTTACCAGATCGCGGCCATCGATTCACCGGAACGCAAGGAGTGGGACACGCTGCTGGCCAAGTTCCGCGAGGAGACCGACGCGGAGCGCAAGGAAGTGCGTGAAGCGGGCGGCCTCTACATCGTGGGCACCGAACGCCACGAATCCCGCCGTATCGACAACCAGCTCCGCGGCCGCGCCGGCCGTCAGGGCGACCCCGGCATGTCGCGCTTCTACCTGTCGCTGCAGGACGACCTGCTACGCATCTTTGGTGGCGAGCGCATCCAGAACCTGATGCTCCGCCTGGGCATGACGGAAGATGAACCCATCGAATCCGGCATGATCACCAAGCGCATTGAGGCCGCGCAGAAGGCCGTCGAAGCGCAGAACTTCGCGGCTCGTAAACACCTGCTGGAATACGACGACGTCATGAACAAGCAGCGTCTGGCGGTCTATTCCATGCGGCGCGCGTTGCTGGAAGGGGCGGACCAGAAGGAGCGGGTGACGGAAATGGTGGAAGGTATTCTCACCACCTTCGTCGACATGCGCTGCCCGGAAAAAGAGCATCCCACCACCTGGGATCTGGCTACGCTGCAATCCGACATTCTGACGCAGTTCGGTGTCCGCATTGAGCCGGCGCAGTTGGGCGGCTTGACGCGTACCGAAATTGAAGACACCATCCGGGAGCGCTTGCTGGCCCGCTACGCCGAAAAGGAGCGGATGGTCTCGACGCCGGTGATGCGGGAGACCGAGTGCATCATCATGCTGAACGTCATTGACAACCAGTGGAAAGACCACCTGTTGTCAATGGACCATTTGAAGGAAGGCATCGGCATGCGGGCCTATGGCCAGAAGGATCCGCTGATCGAGTACAAGAAAGAGTCCTACAAGATCTTCCAGGACATGATGGATCGGATCGAAGACGAGACCATCCGGTATCTGTACTTCCTGCAACTGGCCGACGGCGAAGATGGCCGTCCTTCGATGCCATTTGAGAGCGGCGAGGAGGAAGAAGTGAACGTTGATCTAGCCGAACCGGAGCCCGCGGCCGTGGTGGCGGCGCAAAACTCCGTCGCCGACTTCACGCGCAACATCCAACGCAAGAAGGAAAAGGAAATGGCCGCGCTCCAGTTCGTGGGTGGCGATTCCTCCGGGAACCAAACCGCGGCTCCGGTTGTCAATAGTCAGAAGGTTGGCCGCAATGACCCATGCTGGTGCGGCAGCGGGAAGAAGTTCAAAAAATGTCACGGTGTGCAATAGCATTTTCGGTGTTGCTGGCGGCGTTGCCCGCACAGGCAGCGGTCTGGCCGGTCGCGTTCCAGGAATTCGCCCGCCAGGGTGAGCCTCGGGCGTGGAAAGCGACGGATGGCGTCGCCTTGTGGACGGAGTATGGCCTGGAGACGGCTGAATCGGCCGACTTCAAGTCCGGCGACCGGGCGTTCACCGCGACGGCCTGGCGGTTCAAGGATTCGACCGGCGCCTTGGCCGCCTGGCAGTGGCAGCGGCCCACCGCGGCCAAACCGGCCAAGGGCATGGAACTGGCCGCCAGCTTCCCGGGGGGCATCATCGCCGCCAAAGGCAACTATTTGATCCGGGTTGAGGGCGCCAACCTGTCCGGCTCGGAGATCTATCCCGTTTTCGATGGCTTGCCCGGGTTTCGCGAGCAGTCGCTGCCCAGCTTGCCGTCTTATGTGCCCCCCGTGCGCGTGGCCAATTCAGAACGCTTTGTCCTGGGAGAGAAGTCTTTAGCCTCATTCCTGCCCGGCTGGTCGGCTGAGCGGGCTGGCTTGGACCTGGGCGTGGAGGCGCAGGTTTTGCAGGTGGCCTTTGGGGCAGGGGAGGCGAGGCTGGCGATTTTCCGGTACCCGACCCCGCAACTGGCCCGGCTGAAGGCAGCCGAGTTTGACGGTGATCAGAAACTGGCGGTCCATCGTAGCGGCCCGCTGGTGGCCGTTCTGATGGCCCAGGACGGTTCGGCGGTGGACCGGCAGGCCGGAACGGGTCTTTTGAGTGTCATCGCCTACAGAGGCGTTGTGATGCAAAATGAGCCGAATCCGAACCAACCCATCAAGGATGCCGCCAACATGATGCTCAGCATTTTCACTCTGGCCGGGGGCTTGCTGGTGCTTTGCCTGGTGGGCGGACTGGCGGTCGGCGGTTATCGGATCTATTCTGACCGCAATGCCGGACCCGGCGGAAGCACGTTTCAGGCGCTACATCTGGGTGATCGCTAAGTTCCTTTTGATCGTCCCTGTTACGGGCAAAAGGCACAGATTTTCCACAGGTTTTCGTCACTCGTTGCACATATTCCGGTTTTCACCGTAAACGTGCAAGTGGCAAAGAATCATATAGATATGAGCACTTTCTATGCTCTGTCTTTTTCTGTTGACTTGGCTAGCCCCAACGCCTTAGACTTCAAATCACAAAGGTTTTGGCGGTTGCGTTTCCGTCGAAATCGATTCTCCCAATCAACATCCCCCGGCAATCCCGGGGTATAAAAAAGGCCCACCTTCCGGTGGGCCTTCCTTTTTCCAGTGGCGCTTGATGCCTGCTAAAGTGCTGAGTGAGAAAACAGCGCCAACTTAATGACCAGCGGCCACTTCCTCATGGACAACGATCGGCTTCGGCAGAGCCGGGATGTTCACCAGCATGTCTTCCTTGCGCTTCACCAGGGTGGACGTATTGAAACTGGCCAGTTCAAACGTGTGGCCGTGGGTGATGGCGTCGGTGGGGCAGGCTTCTACACAGAAGCCACAAAAGATGCAGCGGTTGTAATCAATGTTGTAAACGCTGGCGTAGCGTTCGCCGCCCGAGATCCGGACCTTTTCGGTATTCTCAGCCGCTTCGATGTAGATGCAATCGGAAGGGCAGGCCGCCGCGCACAGGAAGCAGGCGACGCACTTTTCAAGTCCGCTTTCGTCACGCTGGAGCAGGTGGCCTCCGCGAAACCGTTCCTGGAAGTTCGGCGGCGCATCCGGGTAGTCTTCCGTGATGGTGGGCTGAAGCATCTCCTTGAAGGTGATGCCCATTCCCTTGCTGATGGCGCCCGCGGCGCTGAGTACGTCTTTAATGGAAGGCATGCTCTTTGAACCAGATTACCCTTTTCTCTTCCGATAAGCCAATACCTCACCCGGAGGCATTAATTCTTTGACCCTCAACCACTTTTCCATTCCGGCACATACTCGCCCGGAAGAAACGGATTAACGCCCGCCCGCCGGCCCAATTCCAGCATCTGGGCTTTCGAAAATCCCTCCATCACTAGGCTGATTTCCCCATCCGGCTCAATCAAAAAGACAGTGGGAACATGGCTCAAGCCAAACGCATTCGAGGTCGGATAACCGTCTTCGGCGGCATCCATCAGCATGGGGAACCGGACTTGAAACTTGGAACGGAAGCTCTGCAGCGCGCCCGCATGGTCCTGGCCGATACCAACAAAATCCACCGTTCCGGCAGCGGCCATCCGGTCGAGAAACGGGAAAGTCATCTGGCAGACCGGGCAGCTGACCTTCATAAAGGCGGCCACCAGCGGCTTCACTCCGCGACGGGCCGCCAGCGAAGTCTGCTCTCCCGTCAATTCACGCAGCAACCCTGAAGGGGCCGCTGAACCTGGTTCAAGCAACTGCATCATGGTGGCTCAAAGACCCGCGTCTACTTCTTGTCCTTCACAAAGCTGAGAATGTCAAAGCGGTTGATCTTGCGGTCCGGGAAGAAACTATTGACGGCGTCGGTTTCATCGTTAAAGATCTCGAAGATGGTGGTGAGCTTGGTGATCACCATCAGCTCCAGGTTCCGCTTATTCAGCCGCAGCAGCTTCATGCCGCCAGCCGCTCTTTGCATGCTGGTGGCGGTCATCACCAGTGTGCCCAGGCCAGTGGAATCGATGTAGTCGCAGTATTCCAGGTTCAGCACCAGTTGACGCGTGCCCGCGTCCTGCAGGGACTTGATGCGGTCGCGAAGCTCAGTGGCCGGTCCGCCCAGCACCAGCCGACCATCCACGTCGATGATTTTGACACCTTCGCGTTCCCGCTCATTCAGATCAAATTGCATATCTCTCCTCTGCGTGGGGTGATCACGAACTCAGGTCGGATGATCCGAAGCTGTCCTTGGTCACGCCGAAGTGCCGGTTCAGGTGAATCCGGAATCGCGTTCCGGCGCCCACCTGGCTCTCCACGTCAATTGTTCCATTGTGCGCCTTCACGATCCAGGCTGCAAAGCTCAATCCCAAGCCCAGCCCTTTTTCCGGATCCTGCCCCGGCACGCGATAGAACCGGTCAAAGATATGGGGCAGTGCTGCGGGGGGAATGCCACAGCCGGTGTCGGCCACTTCCAGCTCAATCCGGCCGCCCTCGGCAGACCACTTCAAACTGATCTCCCCACCGGCGGGCGTATATTTGATGGCGTTTGACACCAGGTTGGAGACCAGCCGCTCGATCATCACCCGGTCTGCCTCAATCGGGCACGGGGCGGGCCCTTGAGCAGACAGCCGGACGGCCTTGGCTTCGGCCAGAATCAGGAAGTGGTCGGAGATGGTATCGATCAGTCCGGCCAGGTCCAGCTCCAGCGGGTGCAGTTGCAGTTGGCCGCTTTCGGCCTGTGCCAAGTGCAACAACGCCCGGATGGTATTCGATAACCGTTCCACGTCCTCCAGCGACTTCATGATGGCGTCGCGATACTGTTCCACGTTGTCGGCCGTCATCAGCGCCACTTCCAACTGGCCCCGGACCACGGTCAGCGGTGTGCGGAGTTCATGGCTGACGTCGGTGGAGAACTGGCGCGTCTGTTTGAACGACTCTTCCAATCGCTCCACCATCCGGTTGAAGGTGGCAATCAGGTGGTCCAGTTCGTCGCCCGCTCCGCGCTGCGGCAATCGCATGCTGAGGTTGGACCCGGAGATAGCCTCAGTGGACTGGGCCAGCTCGGTCAAGGGAATCAGCGCGCGCTTCGACACAAACCATCCGAGCAAGCTGCACGCCAGGATCATGGCCGGCAGCAGCGCGAAGTAGTACGTCGTAAAGCGCCGTAGAATCGCTTCGTTGTCGGCCAGCGACTTGCCGATGGCCACATAGAAGGGCCGCTTTTCGTCGATCACCATGCCCGACCGGACCATGTACGGCGTGCCGTCGCTGCTGCGCCGGATGGTGGTGCCGCTTAGGTTGGCGGCCATGGCCGCACGGATCCGGTCTGGCGGTTCCGCGCCCAGCAACTTGTATTCCTCGGAAATCTCCAGCACATTGCCGTTGGCCCCCGCAATCAGGCAGACCTTGCGCAACCGTTCGACAAAGAATGCTTCCTCCGGGTCATCGCGATCAAAGCTCCAGGTGGGTACCTGCTTTTCGATACTGAGGTAGCCCTTGACCGCGCCCCACTCTTCTTCCAGAATGGCGCTCACCTGATCGTTCAAGATG
>JBIKMK010000225.1:0-6400 GCA_044359315.1 Bryobacteraceae bacterium
CTTCCACTGGTCAGCCGAAGGGGAGTCTTCGCGGCCGCGGTTCTTCCAGATATCGCAGTGGACACACTTCGCGCTGCAGAGTTCCGTCAGCAGGAAGATGATTGAAGTGGGCCGCGTGTAGTCAGCCAAACGCCCACCCAGCACATTGCGCAACCGGTAATTGACGCCCTGGTAGGCGCGCCGGTAAAGCGTGTCCATGCCCGTAGCCATGTTTTGATGTCCTCCCCAGCCAATCTTTTCGACAGAGCTTTGTAGCTCCTTGAACTATTTCAGTTTAGATGGCTTCTGCACCGGATAGGGAGGACTTAAGTCCTAGTGCGGCCCGGAACCAGCTAGACGCCCCAGCTGTAGTCTTCCAGCAACTGGTTGCCCTGGGAATCTTTCTCCGAAAGACGCATCAACTCCAGGCGAAGCGCATCGACCAGCGCCTTCCAACTGGCTTCGATGACGTTTTCCGAGACGCCCACCGTGGTCCAACTGCGGCGGTGGTCGGACCACTCCACCAGGACGCGGACCTTGGCGGCCGTGCCCTTCTTCGAGTCCAGCACACGCACCTTGTAGTCAGTCAGGCGCACCTGGGCCAGTTCCGGATAAAGCGCCGACAGGCACTGGCGCAGGCAGACATCCAGCGCATTCATCGGACCATGCCCGGTGGCATTGGCTGAATGAACGCCGTCCTGCGTGCGTAACATCACTGAAGCCGTGGTCTGCACACCGCGCTCGGTCGACTTGGTGGCCACTTCGTAGCTGACCACGTCAAACAGGTGCACGTCCGGATGGATGGCTTCGCGCACCAGCAGCTCAAAGGTACCTTCGGCGGCCTCCAACTCGTAGCCTTCGTACTCCATCTGCTTGATCCGGTCCAACAGTTCACGGCGGCTCTCTTCCGACAGCCGGGAAGCCCCACCGTTGCCACCCGCCGCGGCCAGCTCTTTCAGCTTGTAGACGATGTTGCCCCGGCCCGACAGGTCCGACAGCAGTACCCGCTGGCGGTTGCCGACGCGGGCCGGATCGACGTGCTCGTAGGTGGCGGAATCCTTCATCACCGCGGCCACGTGAACGCCACCTTTGTGAGCGAAGGCACTGGGGCCGACATAAGGCTGATCGTTGCGGATGGGCAGGTTGGCCAGCTCGGATACAAAACGGGCCACTTGCGTCAACTGTGGCAGGCGTTCCGGACCAATGGTGGTGTGATGCAGCTTCAGTTCCAGATTGGCGATGATGCTCACCATGTTGGCGTTGCCGCAGCGTTCGCCATACCCGTTGATGCAGCCTTGCACGTGAGTGACGCCGGCTTCCACCGCCGCCAGGGAGTTGGCGACGGCCACATCGGAGTCGTTGTGCGCATGGATGCCCAGGACGCCATCAAAGTGCTGGCGGACATCGGCCACGATCTCGACCAGCCGTCCGGTGATGGTGCCGCCGTTGGTGTCGCACAGGCACAATACATCGGCGCCGGCCTTTTGGGCGGCCTCCAGCGTCCGCAACGCAAAGTCACGCGAGGCCTCGTAGCCGTCAAAAAAATGCTCGGCATCATAGACCACTTCGCGTCCATGATCTTTCAGGCGCTGCACGGTCTCCGAGATCAGTACCAGGTTCTCTTCTTCGCTGATGCCCAGGGCGCGCTCGACATGCAGCTTCCAGCTTTTGCCAAAGACACTGACTACCGGCGTGCCGGCTTCCAGCAGGGCCCGCACGTTGGGGTCAGTGTCGATGGTGTTCTTGGCGAAGCGGGTGGCGCCGAACGCCGTCAGCTTCGCGTGTTTCAGTTTCAGGTCGCGGGCCCGAGCGAAGAACTCTTTGTCCTTCGGATTCGAGCCCGGCCACCCGCCTTCGATGTAATCAATCCCCAGTTCATCCAGCCGAATGGCAATTGCCAGTTTGTCCTCGACGGATAAAGAGACGGCTTCGCCCTGCGTGCCGTCGCGGAGAGTGGTATCGAAGGTATGGATTTTCATTTGAAGTGCGCGGAGCGCACCGACTACGCAGTCGGTACGCCCGCCTCCTTTTTCTTTTTGAGGAACGTCATCATGGACCGCAGTTCCGCACCGATCTTCTCAATCGGCAGACCCTTGCCCGCTTCCCGCATGCGCAAGAAGTTGTGGCGGCCGGTCTTGTTCTCATTCATCCAGTTGCGAGCGAACTCACCGGACTGGATCTCGGCCAATACTTTCTTCATCTCGGCCTTCGTCGCATCGGTGATGATGCGCGGACCGGTGACATAGTCGCCATACTCGGCCGTATCAGAGACCGAGAAGCGCATGTATTCCAGGCCGCCCTCGTAGATGAGATCGACAATCAGCTTCAATTCGTGTAGGCACTCGAAATAAGCGATTTCCGGATCGTAGCCTGCTTCGGTCAACGTCTCAAAGCCCGCATTGATGAGGGCGCTGACGCCACCGCACAGAACGGCTTGCTCGCCAAACAGGTCGCTTTCGGTCTCTTCGCGGAACGAAGTCTCGATCACGCCCGCCTTCAAGCAACCCAGCGCCAGCGCGTAGGCCAGCGAATTCTCGAGCGCCTTGCCCGAGGCATCCTGGTGGATCGCCACCAGGGCCGGGACGCCGACGCCTTCGGTGTACAGCTCGCGGACGCGGTGTCCGGGCGCTTTTGGGGCCACCATGGTCACGTCCACCGAGGGCGGCGGCGTGATGAAGCCAAAGTGGATGTTGAAGCCGTGGGCAAACATCAACGTCTTGCCCGGGCGCATGGCCGGAGCAATCTCATTGTTGTAGACGTCCGCCTGCACGTGATCCGGCATCAGCAACATCATCATGTCGCCCGCCTCGGCGGCTTCGGCCACCGTCATCACCTTCAAGCCGGCCGCTTCCGCCTTCACGCGGGAGCGCGAGGTCTCGGGCAAGCCAACGACAACGTTGACGCCCGAATCGCGCAGGTTCAGCGCGTGCGCGTGGCCCTGGCTGCCGTAGCCAATAATCGCGACGGTCTTGCCGGCCAACGCGGCCAGGCTACCGTCCTTCTCGTAATACCGTTTCGCCATTTTCGATTGTTTCCTCTTCATTCGCCACGCCCCGGTGTACCGGCGGCGCCAAGCGTAGTTTCTTCGCTTCCAAAGTCACTGCCAGCAGCCCGGAGCGGGTGACTTCAATCTCCCCGTAGCTGCGCATCACGTCAATAAACTCGTCCAACTTTTCCGGATCGCCCGTGGCTTCGAGAGCAAAGCCCTCAACGGAAGAATCCACCACGCGGGCACCGAAAATTTCTGCTTCCTTCAATACGGCCGTCCGCGTTTCCATCGGCGTCCGGACACGCAGTAACAGCATTTCACGGCTGACACTGGGTGTCTCGGTGACGTCGGTGGCTTGCAGCACGTTGATCAGCTTGTTCATCTGCTTGATCACCTGCAGGCGCTGCTTGGCATCGACGTCCACCGTGATGGTCATCCGCGATTGTGTCGGGTCCAGCGTCTTGGCCACCGTCAGGCTTTCAATGTTGTAGCCGCGGGCCACCAGCACGCCGGTGATGCGCATCAGCGCACCGGTCTTGTTTTCGACAAGGAGGGAGATTACCTGTTGCATGTGTTTCCTTTGGCCCTAGTCACCCACCGCCACCGGTTGCGGCGGCCCGAGCACCATTTCGTTAATCGCGCCACCGGCCGGCACCATCGGGTAGACGTTCTCGTTCGGCGTCACCATGACGTTCAGCAGGTACGGACCCGGCTCCGCGATGGCTTCGTCGAGCGCGGCGCGCAGTTCTTCAGGGCGGAAGATGGTCTTGCCCTTGAAACCGTAAGCTCCGGCGAGTTTGTTCGCATCCGGGAAGTTGTCCAGCGTCACTTGGCTCAACCGGTTGTTGTAGAACAGTTCCTGCCACTGGCGCACCATGCCCAGGTAGCCGTTGTTCATGACGATGATCTTCACCGGCAGGCCGTAGTTCACCAACGTGGCCAGTTCCGGAATCGACATCTGGAAGCCGCCGTCACCGCAGATGGCAAACACCAACTGGTCCGGGTTGGCATACTGCGCACCCAGAGCCGAAGGCACACCAAAGCCCATCGAGCCCAGGCCGCCGGAGTTGATCCACAGGCGCGGCGAGTTGAACCGGATCAACTGCGCGGACCACATCTGGTGCTGACCCACGTCGGTGCAGACAATGGCTTTGCCACCGGAGATCTTGTCGATCTCCGAGATCAGATGCTGCGGCTTAATCTCATCCACCGAGAAGGAGGGCTCCAGCGGATGCTCCGCCTTCCAGGCGCGGATCTGACGCCACCACGCGGCCCGGGCGTCGGCCTTCTGGTCGCCCATCTCGGGCTTCAACTCGCTCAGGACCTTGTTGACCTTCTCGAGGACCCGCTTGACGTCGCCCACGATGGGCAGGTCGGCCGTGCGGTTCTTGCTGATCTCCGAAGGATCAATGTCGACGTGGATCACCTTGGCATGGGGCGCAAAGGCGGCCAGGCGGCCCGTGACGCGGTCGTCAAACCGGACGCCCAGGGCAATCAGCAGGTCGCATTCGTACATGCCCATGTTGGCCGCATAGCTGCCATGCATGCCCGGCATGGAGATGTAGTTGGGGTGCGTGCCTGGCATCGCGCCAATGCCCATCAGCGTGTTGACGGAGGGCGCATCCAGGATCTCCACCATCTCCCGCAATTCGTTGGAGGCGTCGCCATGGATGATGCCGCCGCCGGCGTAAACCATCGGCTTCTCGGCTTCCCACATCATCTGGGCCGCACGGCGGATCTGGCCCGCGTGCCCTTCGGTGTAGAGCTTGTAGCCCGGCAGGTGGATCGACTTCACCGGCGTATAGTGGTGATGGCCCTGGAAGATGTCCTTCGGGATGTCCACCAGCACGGGGCCGGGACGGCCGGAACCGGCGATGTAAAACGCTTCGTGGATGATCTGCGGCAGGTCGCTCAAGTTCTTCACGAGGAAGTTGTGCTTGGTGGCGGAACGCGTGATGCCAAAGGTGTCGGCTTCCTGGAACGCGTCGCTGCCAATCAGCTTGCTGGTGACTTGGCCGGTCAAGGCGACGATCGGGATCGAATCCATCATCGCGTCCACCAGGCCCGTCACCAGATTGGTGGCACCGGGGCCGGAGGTGGCGCAGCAGACGCCCACCTTGCCGGTCGAGCGTGCGTAGCCCTGGGCAGCGAACGCGGCGTTCTGTTCATGCCGGACCAGCACGTGCCGGATCGGGTGATCATACAGCGCATCGTAAAACGGAAGCGTTACTCCGCCCGGGTAGCCGAAGATCACTTCGACGCCTTCCTGCACCAGACACTCCAGCAGCATCTTGGAGCCGTTCATCAACACGCCCGGATTGGATTGGGTTGCCGTTACCTTGTTCATGTCTCTTCTAGTTCCTCAAGGGGCGTCGCGTCGCCGCGGAAGCCCTGAATTCTACCTGTCACCCGAAAGTGGGCCGCCAAACGAAAAAAGACCATCGTCTGGGAGGTTTACTCCCCGCCGATGGCCCTTTTCTTTCTAATCGAAATCGAGGCCGGTCAGGCGGGGTTGGTAATCCCTACGCCTACTACTACCTCGATAATGACAACCCGCCCTACGTTCCGCTGGTTCCGGATGGGTTGAGCAAGCTGTTCCACGTCCTGAGAATAACCTAGTAGTTTCGTAAATGCAACACCCAATACGTATGAGTAATATTTATTGATCCATTGCCTCACTAGCGCCGCTTGAGCCGCAAGCAAAGTTGCGGTTGGCATCCGGGCCCCCGATGGGCGATACTCGTGCGCATGCTGCGTGTCGTTGCATTGTTTAAGGCCAAGCCGGACAAGATTGAAGAATTGCGCGAAGTCCTCACTTCCTTCGTCGCGCCTACGGTCAAGGAGAAGGGCTGTGTGTTCTACCAGCTCCACCAAAACCTGGCCGACCCGACGGACTTCTCGTTCCTGGAAGAGTGGGATTCCGAAGAAGATCTGCTGGCGCATTCCCAATCGGAGCACATCCAGGCAGGGCGGAAACTGATCCCCGATCTGGTTCAAGTTCCGGGTGACGTGCGGCGCTACAAGTTGTTGGTTTAGCGGCCTATTTGAGTCGCTCGCCCATTGCCTTCAGGTCGTCAATGTCCTTGCCACGCCCCGTGGCGCGTTTGTTGGCGATCAGTTCGGCGCGCCCTATGTAGGCGACGGATAATCCCTGCAGCGTTCCGTGAACCCGATGCTCCCAGATGGCTTCAGTTTCCACGCCGCTGATCTGATTGAGTAGATCAATTCGCCCCGGCACATAGCCCAGCTGGACGAACTGCCCGGGTTTGATCAAGTCCTCCACGGTTATCCCCAAGGAGCCGAAGCCGAACTGCTGCAAAACCAGCAACATGCGCTCGGCGTTCTCAACGGTTGGCCGAATCAGGAAGTCGATGTCTCCCGTGTTTCGCGGGGTGGCATGATATGAGACCGCGAACGCCCCCACCAGCACGT
>JBIKMK010000226.1:0-6394 GCA_044359315.1 Bryobacteraceae bacterium
GTTCCTGGTGACGCGTGAGGGCACTTCGCGCGCCTACCGCGAGATCGGCATTGCGGACGGCCATCACCCGTTGACGCACCACATGAACAATGCGGCGATGCTCGAGAAGGTGACGCAGATCAACACCTACCACGTGCAGCAGTTCGCCGGCTGGATGGAGAAGCTGAAGTCGATCAAGGAAGGCGACGGCAACCTGCTGGACAACTCGATGATCGTCTACGGCGCTGGCCTTTCCGACGGCAACCGCCACACGCATGAAGATCTGCCCACACTGATCGCGGGCCGGGGCGGCAACTACATCAAGTCCGGCCGCCGCATCGTCTACCGCCGCGAAACGCCGATGTCGAACATGTTCATGACCATGATGGACCGCATGGGCGTGCCGGTGGAGCACTTCGGCGACGCCACCGGCCCGCTGCCGGGCCTGGACCTGGCCTAAGAGAGCCATGCAGTTTCCCGGTGCCGCCAAGCCCCCCGTGGGCGTGATTTTTGATGCCGACATGGGTGCCGGAATTGACCAGGCGCTGGCGCTGGCACTGCTCTATGGTCTCGATGGCAAGAATGAGTGCCGCGTGGCCGCGCTCTGCTCCAGCAACCCGGCGCTGGAATCAGCGCAATACATGGACGCCGTGGGCCGCTTCTATGCCGGTGCCGTCAGCGCTGCCTTTGCGGCAGTGGGCCGCCAACTTCCGGTTGCCTTGGCCACCGAGGGTCCGGCGATCAAGTCGCCGATGCTCTTGGGTCCGCTTAGCCTGAAGAAGCCGGACGGGACGCTGGTGCACTTCCACAACGTGCAGCGGATGCTCGATACCGCGGAGCCCCGGGCCGTTATCCGAAACGCCTTGACCGCCCAGTTCGACGAGAACGCGGTGATCATCTGCGCCGGCCGCGCCACCAACATCGCCGCCGCCCTGGCCTTGCCCGGCTTCAAGCCCTGGGCTGCGCAGAAGGTCCGGCAACTGGTCATCACTGAGCAAGGCCTGGCCACCGACATCCCCGCTGCCCGCGCCGTACTAGCCACCTGGCCCGGCCCAGTCATCATTGTCCCCGACGCCGCCAGCGCCTCCACCCCCTACCCGGCGTCGAGCATCGAGAAAGACTTCGCCTGGTCGACCGCCCACCCGGTAGTCGACGCCTACCGCGCCCACAAGGCCATGCCCTACGATGCCCCCAGTTGGTCTCTGGCCGCGGTGCTCTACGCCGTGCGTCCCAAGGAAAGCTACTTCAAGCTCTCAGAACCCGGCACCGCCTCGCTGTCCGCCGATGGCAAGCTAACCTTCGCGCCCACGGCCGATGGTCGCCACCGACAACTGGTGGCCGACGCTTCGCAACAAGCTCGGGTGCTGGAGGCCTATACGACGCTGGTCAGCGCCAAGCCCGTCCCCCGTGCGCCGCGGGTGCGCCCGCCGAAGGTGGAAGAGAAAAAGGCTGAGCCAGCCAAGCCGGCCACACCGTAGGAAGCGTTACAGGTACGGCTAGAGCAGCTTCTTGAAATCCTCGATCGTGAGTCCGGCGGCGCGAACAATGGCTGCCATCGTATAGGCATCCACGGGATCATGACGGGGAATCGTCAGCGTTCTCTGTCCGTCGGACATGACAATGTGCTTTCCTTGCCGAACTACCCGAAAACTAGCTCTCTCGAGCGCAGCCACCGCCCGTTCGTGGGCAATGCCGGGTAGCTTAGGCATACCTAAACCGTAACTTCCGCTTCCATGACTTCGGGCACCGGATCGGATTCCTCAACACCCAACCATTCCCGAATAGCGCTACGAATGTTGTCGAGCGCTTCACCCTTGGTGGCTCCCTGCGAAACACATCCCGGCAGCATTGGGCAGGAAATGGAATAGCCTTCGTCGGATTTGATCAGGACAACCCGGAACTTCATGCCTCTATGATATGCCGCAGGGCGGACAGCCAGGTTGAACGGGTTCAGCCCGCGGCCTACTTCAGTCCCGCCCGGATAGCTTGCTTTAACACTGTCTGGTAGCCAACGCCTCGCTTGGTCGCGATGGCTTGGGCCCGCTCAATGTCGGCAATCGGCAGCCGGATCGAGATGGCTCGGGTGGCTTTGGCCTTGGCTTGTTCCATCAGTTGTTGCAGCAGTTGGGGATCGGTGCGGGGAATACCTGCCCCGGAAGATCGAACAACAGCCCCGGCCCGCAGTGCGCGCTCAAACTCCTTCTTCGTCTGCTCGCGACCCTCAGGCGTCGCATGCCAAGCCGCTTCCTCGGCTTCAGTTTTCTTGTCAGTCGCTAATCTGCGGGCCATACAATTTCCTCTCTATCTGGTTCATGGAGTAGGCGGTGATCGGTCTCATCCGATCAGCCCGAATTGTGAAAACAACCACCAGAAAACGCCCCTCCATGGTCCGGCCAAACAGCTTCCACCGCGCCTCACCGCCTCTGCTCGCCGCTGGGATAATCACGTGAGGGCGGTCCGTTACCTCTTCCACTTCGATCGGTACCACGCCGTGGCGTCCGATATGGCTGACATTGTGTTCATCCCAATCGAAGCCATTCAGGTGGCCCAACATAAATCGAGTATATACAACTTCTGTGTATACTCTCGGGCGTCACTTCTTCGATGATGGATAAGGGTGCTGTCAATGCAGGGCACGTAGGGCCGGTCCGGGAACTACAATGAAATGATGGCAAAAGTAGTGGACAAACCGACCGTGGCGAAGCCCCGCAAGGCGAAGCCCACTGTTTCCAAGCTGGGCCGGGATCTGCGTCGGATCAGTGATCAGATCAAGGCTTCGGGCGAAAAGATGCTGACCCGTGAAGAGCTGGAGCAGGAGATTGCCGATCTCCGCGCCGGTAGATTTTGAGTCCGTGGTCCGGACCTTCATCGACTCGGGTGTGCTGATTGCCGCGATGCGGTCAGTCGGGCGGGATCGCGAGCTTGCTTTGGCGCTGCTTGCAGAACCAGGGCGAGTGTTTCTCACCAGTCCCTTTGTCTACCTTGAAGTGATGCCCAAGGCAACCTACTTCAAGCGATCTCTCGATGTCGCCTTCTATCAGCGATTCTTTGAGACTGCTGAGTCAGTTGCGACCGTCGAGAACATCGAAGCCGTCGCCCGCGCCGAAGCGCTCCGGACAGGGCTGAGCGCAATGGACGCGCTACATGTCGCTGCTGCCTTCCTCGCCAGTGCCGATGAATTCATCATCACCGAAAGGCCTGAGCGGGCCATTCATCGCACCACACTGGTGAAGATGGTCAGCCTGTTTGATTCGTAGCCCTACCGCAGGATCTTTTCGATCGGCCCCGTGCCTTCCTCAATCAAGTGGAACGCCCGGCCGTTCAAGGTGAAGTCCATCTTCTTGTAGTTGAGGCCCATCTGCTTCAGGACGGTTGCTTGTAGATCGCTGATGTAGTGCGGGCTTTCAACGGCCTTGTAGCCGACTTCGTCGGTGGCCCCTTCAATGACACCACCTTTCACGCCGCCGCCAGCCAGCAGCGTGGAGAAGCCTTTGCCGTTGTGGTCGCGGCCGGTGGTGTTCTGTGACCACGGCGTGCGGCCGAATTCGCTGGTGAGCACCACCAACGTCTGGTCCAGCAGGCCACGTTGCTTCAAATCGCGGATCAGTCCGGAGACCGGCTTGTCGATCGACCGGCAAAGCGGCTCGTGCGTCTTCATGTCGCCATGCGCATCCCAGCTGCCATTGCCGCCCCCGGCGTGGCACAGCTGGATGTAGCGGACGCCGTTCTCCACCAAGCGCCTCGCCAGCAGCAGTTGACGGCCAAAGTCATCCGTCTCGGTCGCGCCGATGCCATACAGCTCCTTGACGTGCTCCGGCTCCTGCTTGAAGTCGACAATCGCCGGAGCCTTCAGCATCATCGTGGCGGCGAGCTCGTAGGCGCGGACACGCGCTGCGACGGCGGTTTCCAGCGCGTAGTCCTGCCGGAACTGCTGGTTCAGTTCGGAGAGCATCTGCATCTGGCGGTCGCGTTCGGCGCGGTTGGAACTCGATGGTGGCAGTAGATCCGGAATGGGCACGTCGCCCGGCTGAAACGGCGTGGCGGAATAGGCCGCGCCCAGGTAGCCGCCCATCAGTTGCACCGGCGACGACGGGCGCCCGATGTTGACGAAGGCCGGTAGATCCTTGTTGGCCGTGCCGAGCGCGTAAGTCACCCAACTGCCCAGGCTGGGGTGCTCAAATTGGCGGATCGGCTTGCCGGTGGTGTGTTCGATGACGGCCGGGAAGTGGTTGGTCTGGTGGCAGTACATCGACCGGACAACGGCGAACTCGTCGATCACGTCACCAATGTGCGGGAACCAGTCCGAGACCGGAATACCGCTCTGGCCGCAGTTCTTGAAGGTCCGCAGGATCGGGATCACCGGGCGTTTCATTTCGGCGTTGTTGTCGCCGAAACCGATGGCGTCCATCAGTTTGCCTGCGTGCTTGTTGTCCTTCGGATCGAACGTATCAATGTGGCTCATGCCGCCACAAAGGAAGATGTAAATTACTGACTTGGCGCGCGGCTCCCCGACAAGCTTGGCTTCCGGCATTCGACCATCGGCGGCCCAGAGAGAGCCAATCGCCGTTCCCAGAAAGCCGTTGGCCATCTGCCACAGAAACCGCCGCCGGCCCGTGCCGGCCCCGATCTGAGCAGTGCCGGCCCCGATCTGAGCAGTGCCGCCATCGACTTGGCCACAAGGGTAGAGATCACGCAATCCGGGCATCTTCATTCCACTTACTTCACAAACAAAAACTCATCCAGGTTGTAGAGCAGCCAGCCGAGATCTTTCAAGCGGGCAGAGTCGTTGGAAACGTAGCTGAGTGCTTGATCCAACTCCTTCGCCGAAGGCGCGCGGCCGATGGCTTTGCGGAAGGCGAGCGTCACGGCGGAAGGCACATCGCCGCCGGTCTCCTTCAGCAACGCTTGGGCCATCTTGTTGGAGGCATCTTCCACCAGGCCCGAATTCATGCTGAACAACGCCTGCGGAGCGGTCACTGTCTGGGCGCGCTGCGGGCAGGGCGTGCGGCCATCGTCGACATCGAACGTCAGCAGGAAGTTCGACATCACGTTGGTGCTGGGGATGTAGCCGCGCGTGATGTAGAGGCCTCGGCGGTTGGTGTGTGCCGTGAACGTCCCGGCTTTGGGCAGGAAGATGCTTTGCTTCGCGTCCGGGATCACCACCTGGAACGACTTGCCGCCGACGGTGGTGTCCAAGTCTCCAGCGCTCGATAGAATCGAATCCCATAGCGGCTCCGCTTCCAGGCGCTTCAGGCGGAAGTGCCACAGGTGGGCGTTGGGTGCGTCGATCTTGGTATTGGCCGCAACAAAGCGAGGATCGGGCAGGGAAGACCGCTGGTAGGCGTCCGAGGTCAGGATCAGCCGGTGCAGCCACTTCATGCTGTAGTTGTGTGCCACAAACTCACTGGCCAGATAGTCGAGTAACTTCTGATTGCTCGGCCGTCCGCCCAGCAGGCCGAAGTCGCTTGTGTTCTTTTGCAGGCCTTCGCCGAAGTGCCACTGCCAGACGCGGTTGACGGCCACTCGCGCAAACAGGGGATTCTCGGGTGCGGTCAGCCAATCGACGAAGCCCTCGCGGCGGCCTTCGCGAAAGTCGATGTCTTCGGGCTTGAAGGGGAACCCGGGCTCCACCGGCTTGTCTTTTTCGGGCCGCGCCGGGTCACCGGAGGTGAGGATGTAACTCTTGGCGGTCAGGCGAGCGGGGTCTTCTTCGACAATCCAGTGGCCGGGCAGTTCACCTGGACCTCTGATGGCGCGCTGCTTGGCCATCAGGGCGTCATACTGCGCGATCTCCTCGGCGCTCATGATCTCCTTGATCTTCGGCGGATCGATGCGGAGGACCGGGAAGTAGTCGTCGGCGATCTTCTGTTCGGCGATAGACCGTTTGCGCTCCGGCTTGCGGATGATCTGCTGGACCTCCGGTGGCAGCACCGAAACCCGTTCATTGTAGAGCTTGTCGCGGAACGGGCCGATCAACTTTTCAATGGCCTCGTCCACCGGTTCCTTCTCGCGCCGGAACTTTTCGAGCGCGATGCCGTTGAGCCGGACCTCTTCCGCCGACGCCAATGAGACGCGCCGCATCACCAGCGGGTCAAACAGGGCCTTCATCTGGTAATAGCTGGTTTGCGGGATCGGGTCAAAGCGATGGTCGTGGCACTTGGCGCAGCCCACCGTCATGCCCATAAAGGCCGTGGAGATGGTCTCTACGGCGCCGATGGCGATGTCCTGATCTTTGTCGCCCCGGGTCAAGGCGGAGCGGGCCAGGAAGCCGAGCGCGAACTGGTCTTCCGGGTTAGCTCCGGGACGGCTGCGCTGGCCGGTGTCGCTGACCAGGCTGTGGCTGCCGTAGCGGTTGCCGGTGATCTGGGCGCGCACGAACTGGTCATACGGCATGTCGTCATTCAGAGCGTTTATT
>JBIKMK010000228.1:0-6385 GCA_044359315.1 Bryobacteraceae bacterium
GCTGTGGATCAACACCCGGACGTTGATCCTTCAGTGGCGCGGCCAAGGAGAGGCCTCCGGTATCGGGAAGCTGCAAGCCCACCCGGAAAGCCGCTAACGCCTCACGGCTGCCCGGCTCGGAGCCGCTCTGGCCCACCAGCGTCAGCGTCCCGCCGCTCGCAAAGAACCGCTTGGCCCGGGCGAGCTCCCGCTCGACGTCGGCCTGAGGCGGTGTCGTGATCGCCCCCGGCGCTGCCCCTCGGCGCAGCAGTCCATTGTCGGTCCGTTCCGGTGGTGGACCATCCACTTGCGGGTGCCGGGAAGCCTCCACCACCAGCGTGCGCGGCGCAATCAAGCCCGCGATTTCGGCATCACCCAGGCTTCTGAGCTGCCCCCAAACCGAGCGATAGATCGGCTGCCGCCACACCTCCTCACGCGGCGCAAACGCCCCCGAAACCAGCACCGATGCGATTCGTTCATCCAGCGCCCCAGCCATTAGCGCCACCAACCCACCTTCGCCGTAGCCAGCCACACCGATGGGCAGCCGGGGCGAGCGGCTGGACCACCAATCAACAGCCGCCATCACCTTCTGCGCCTCCAGCCCCAGCAAATGGCGGCCCACCGTCACCAGTTGACGGTGCAGCCACTCCCGGTGCGGCTGATTGGTCATCCGCACGGCCGGATTGCCGGACCACGTGTCCGCACGATTGATCAGCACCGGCACCAGCACCTCAAAGCCGTTCTCTGCCAGCTGCCGCGCAATCTGGGACTGTTCCGGCAACCCCACGGCCAGACCCGCCATCTGCTCGGGCGTCCAATCCGCATCCGGCAGCACGATAACGCGCGCCTTCGCCCTCCCCACCGGTTGCAGCAACAAGCCATCGCCCTCCACTCCTGGCAGCACCGGCCACCGGACTGCTGTCACCTGCAGCTTGGGCGTCCGCGCCACCGTGGCGGGCGTGGACACCGTGGAGACCAAGGTGGGCGAGTCGAAGTGAACTCTTGGCTCGATCGCCCCCAGGATGCGCCGCAGCTCCTCCCGGTTGGGCGTCACGTTTGCCCGAGCCATGGGCGCCTCCGCCAGCGCCCGCAGCAGATAGCGGTCGATTCCGGCCACCATCTGCATCGAAAGATCTCCGGTCCGCGTCAGCGGTTGGGTGCCCGGGAGAGCTTGGCTCAAAATCAATAGTGCAGTCAGCGTCGTCATCGACGAAAATGATAACGAATGGCGTCTACTTCCCTGGCAGCACCCAAATTCAAGATCGGCTTGGTGCAGATGTCCTGCTCCACCGACTCTCAAGAGAACCTCGACAAGGCCGTGGCTCGCGTCCGCGAAGCGGCGGCCCTGGGCGCACAGATTGTGTGCCTGCAGGAACTGTTCCGGTCACAATACTTTTGCCGCAAAGAAGACGCGGACTTGTTCGACCTCGCGGAGCCCATCCCCGGCCCCTCCACGGAGGCGATCGGCGCGGTGGCCAAGGAATGCGGCGTCGCGGTAGTGGCTTCTTTGTTTGAGCGCCGCGCCCCGGGCCTCTATCACAACACCGCGGCGATCATCCGCCCGGATGGCACGCTGCAAGGGATCTATCGCAAGATGCACATCCCGGATGATCCGCTTTACTACGAGAAGTTCTACTTCACACCCGGCGACACGGGCTTCCTCAACTTCGATACGCCGGCCGGACGCATTGGCGTGCTGGTCTGCTGGGACCAGTGGTATCCCGAAGGAGCGCGCCTCACCGCGCTCCAAGGCGCGCACGTGCTCTTCTATCCCACGGCCATCGGCTGGCACCCGCATGAGAAGGCGCAGTACGGCGAAGCCCAGCTGGACGCCTGGCGGACCATCCAGCGCGGCCACGCGATCGCCAACGGCGTCTACGTCGCAGCGGTGAATCGCGTCGGCTTTGAAGGCACGCCCGATTCGGGCCTCGAGTTCTGGGGCAACTCCTTTGTGGCGGACCCGTTCGGCCGCCTGATCGCGCAGGGCTCCGTGGATCAGGAAGAGATCCTGATTGTCGAAATTGACCCGGCCCACCAGGAAGAAGTCCGCCGCAACTGGCCCTTCTTCCGCGACCGCCGCATTGACGCTTACTCCGGGATCACCAACCGATGGCTGGCATAACCGGTCCGGTAGCTGGCAAATGGCGACTGCCGGCCGAATGGGAGGCTCACGAAGCCACCTGGATCGCCTGGCCGCATGAGAAGTCGGACTGGCCCGGCAAGTTCGCGCCCATCCACTGGGTCTACGCGGAGATCGTCCGGCACTTGGCCCAAGTGGAAGTAGTGCGCGTGGTCGTGCGCAACGAAGCCGACGAGAAAGTGGCTCGCCGCGTCTTTGAAAAGTCCGGTGTCGATCTCGATTGGGTGGAGTTCTTCATCGCCCCCACCAACCGCAGCTGGCTGCGCGATACGTCACCGATCTTTGTCCGCAACGAAGCTGGCGAGGTGGCGGCCACGGACTGGAAGTTCAACGCCTGGGCCAAGTACCCCAACTTCGCGCTCGATGACCAGTTGCCGGCCTTTGTCGCGAAGAAGCTAAAGATGCCGCGTATCGCGACCAAAGTGGTATTGGAAGGCGGCGGCATCGACTCCAATGGCGCCGGACGCCTGTTGACTACCGAGGAGTGGCTGCTCTCCGACGTCCAGGTGCGCAACCCCGGCTTCACGCGCGAAGACTACCAGCGCGTCTTCGCCCAGCACTTGGGCATCACCGAAGTAATCTGGCTGGACCACGGCATCGTAGGCGACGACACGCACGGCCACGTGGACGATCTGGCCCGCTTCGTCGCCGCAGATACGGTGGTCACGCTCGATGTCGGCGACGCCGTAGCCCGTCTCAAGAAGGCCGGGCTGCGCGTCGTGAAGCTGCCTCAGCCGCAGCCGGTCACCTTCGACGGCCAGTTGCTCCCAGCCAGCTATGCGAACTTCTACATCGCCAACGGCCTGGTACTGGTCCCCACCTTCACTGACCCGGCGGACCGCCTGGCGCTCAATACGCTGGCCAAACTCTTCCCGGACCGCGAAGTCGTCGGCATTCCCTGCCGCGACTTGGTGCTGGGCCTGGGGACGCTCCACTGCATGACCATGCAGCAACCGGCGTAGGCAGCCGTGCAGAACCCCATCTTGTACCGGCTCCGGATGGCGCCGGCCGTCCCGGGCATGCGATTTGGCCGCGGCCATAGGTTCACGCATGGAGCCGGGCTATGCAGTAAAGTGAAGCTTCCTACCGCGGTGGTCTCGCCCGTGCCCAGTCAGCCCGCCACCGGTACAGTTAGTTACTGAAAGTACCCTAGAAAGGTCTCGTTTGATAAACCCTCACACTGAACTTCGGTTTGTCGACCCTCTGATCGGCTGGGGCGTCTTTGCCACCGCGTTGATCCCGCGCGGAACCATCACCTGGGTATTTGACGATCTCGACCAGATTGTTGCGCCGGAAAAGGTGCAATCGCTGGCCCCTCTGCTGGCCGAGGCGGTGGAGAAGTATTCTTATCTGAACGGCCGCGATGAACGCATCCTCTGCTGGGACCACAGCCGCTTCATCAACCATTCCTGCCGAGCCACTTGCTTGTCGCCGGGCTTCGATTTTGAGATTGCCGTCCGCGATATTCAGGCAGGCGAGGAGTTGACCGACGATTATGGCACTCTCAATCTCGAAGCGCCATTCCCTTGCAGTTGCGGCGCACCGGAGTGCCGGGGCACCATTGGGCGGGAGGACTTCGAAACCTGTGGCGCGGCCTGGGACGAATCGGTGCACGCCGCCTTCCGGCTGATCAACCAGGTGCCGCAGCCACTGTGGAAACTGGTGCGCGAACGCCCTGCGGTGGAGTTGACGCTGGCCGGCGAGCGGCCCATCCCCTCCTGCCGGGTCCACGATCTCGGGGTTCAAGTTGATGGGCGACGCACCCCCACTGCCGGCTGAAGCGGCTGACCGCCGGGGCCAGACACTAGGCTGGTGGTGGTTCTTCTCGCACTTGGCCGTCTACTTCCGTTCGCACCGCGGCCCCTTGGTGCTGCTGTTGGCCGTCTGCGGATTTGAGACCGGCTTTTACTGGGTGGTGCCCCTGGCCTTCCGGCACCTGATCGACAATACGTTGGCCGTTAAGGAGTATCGCTCCTTGATCGGCGTACTGATTCTGCTGGTGGTGGGCAGTATCGCCACCTCCGTGGCCTCCTTGTGGCGGGGATACTTCTGGGCCCGGATGGAGAATCAGGTAGTCAGCGACATCCGCTTCCGCCTATTCGACCGTCTGCAGCGACTCTCCACCAGCTACTACGCCAATCACCCCGCCGGGGAGATCCTCTCTCGCTTCTCCAACGACGCCGGAGCCATCACTAACGCGTTAAATACGGCCGTCGTGTGGGGGCTACTGCCCGGTCTCGATGCGGTTTTGGGGATCTTGGTTCTGGCCTATCTGGATTGGCGGATGGCGTTGGTGGCGGTGCTGGCCTGGCCTTGGTGCCTGATGGTGCCCCCTCGAATCGCACGCCGGGCCGCACCGGCGGCCTACGAGCGGCAGGAGCGGGAGGCGGATCTGCTGGCGGTGGTCCAGGAGGGTGTTGAAGCGCAGGCTGTCGTCCGCGCCTACGGGTTGGAGCGGTACCGGATGCGCCACTTTCTGAATGCGGACGCGGCTCTGTTTGAGGCCGCTACCCATACCAGCTTCTTCGGCGCGATGATGGATCAGGCCGCGATCTCCGGGCTTCTGGTACTGCAGGCACTCACGCTGGGGTTGGGCGCGTGGCTGGCCTTTCAAGGCGACCTGACTATCGGTACACTGGCGGCCTTTCAGGCGCTCTTCTTTTCGGTGAGCAACTCCCTGTTGTACTTCACGCAATATGCCCGGGGGCTGATGCCGGCACGCGCGGCGCTGGGGCGGATTGATGAGTTTCTGGCGGAACCTTCCTCGGTCAGCGATGCGGCGGCAGCGGCCCGGTTGGGCGAGTTCCGGGGCACCATTGAGTTTGACAACGTCTCGTTCGGCTATGGCGGACGGCCGGTGTTGCACGATCTCTCGTTTCGCATACCCTATGGCAGCTCCGCCGCCTTCGTAGGGCATAGCGGATCGGGCAAGAGCACTCTGTTGAGTCTGCTGCTGCGCTTCCATGATCCGGAAAGCGGAGCGGTGCGGCTGGATGGCGTCGATCTGCGGACGATCGCGCAGGAATCCTGGCGGCGGCAGTTGGGAGTGGTCTTCCAGGAGAACATCCTGTTCCGGACCACGATCGAGGAGAACTTGCGCCTGGGCGCACCGGAAGTGGGTGGGGCCGGGATACAAGCGGCGGCCCGGACCGCAGGCATCCATGACCTGGTGATGCGTCTGCCCCAGGGCTACCAGACCGAAGCTGGAGAACGGGGAGGCCGGTTTTCGGGTGGCGAACGCCAGCGGCTGGCACTGGCCCGAGCGTTGGCGCGGCGACCGGCGGTCCTGGTGCTGGATGAAGCGACTTCCGCGCTTGATGCCGAGAGTGAGGCCACCGTCAACGAAGCGCTGAACCGCGCTATCGTGGGCCGGACGGCGATCTCGGTGACCCATCGCCTGCGCGCCGTGATGCACTATGACCGGATCTTCGTCCTCCACCAGGGCCGACTGGTGGAACAGGGCACGCACGCCGAACTACTGGCCCAGCGCGGCATCTACGCTATGCTGTGGCGGCTGCAGGGGAACGAAGCGCCGGGTCCGGGAGACTAGAACTCCCAGCCCAATGCGACCCCGGCATTGAAGACCCGGAAGTTGCCCGTCGCGCGGCGGATCGCAGGCGAGACGATCTGAGTGGCCTCCAGATGAGGGCGCAGAGACCAGCCCCGTTTGAGTGGCACCGAGGCTGACAGATCGAGCTGAACGAAGTTCACTGCCGCACCGAGAACACCCGCGTAGGCGCGGTTGAAGCGCCCGTTCGCCGCACCGGCCTGGGCTTGGGCGGTCCACTGAACTCGCCGCCACCGGCGTTGCCCAGTGGCACCAGCCTCGACAAAATAAGAACCCCGATAAGCGGCGACATCAAGGGTATGCACGGTGAACAACGTGATGGGACCGGCGGTATAGGCCATGCGGCCAGCGGTCTCCACCGTCCGCGCGCCAGGCTCTCCAGGAGGCCCCTGCCAGACGTAGCCTTGCAGGGCACCTTCCAGAGTCCAGCGCCGCCACGTCCGGGACTTGCTCGCGGTCCAAAAGAGCTGATCAAAACGGCCCTGGCGCGGTTCGCGAGACAGCGGCATGTTGGACCAGACAGAAAAGGTGATCGTCTTGGCTTCCAACCACACGGCCGGCTGAAAGACGGGGCCCTCGCTATAGGTGAAGCCGCGCCAAACGTACCGGCTGTTAGTGTCCGCCTCGCCACCCCAGTGGACGGATTGTCCCAAGACCGCAGGGAGGGCGGCCACACTCACAAGGCTGGCCGCACGGAC
>JBIKMK010000227.1:0-6385 GCA_044359315.1 Bryobacteraceae bacterium
AGGATGTCGTAGCCGACACCGACATGCACGGTCACGGGCACACCCAGCCGGTAGGCGGCGGCGAACACGCTTAAATCCTTGTGCGGGTAGCTGCTGGAGGCGATGCGGCGGCCGATGTTTTCGCCCAGGCCCAGCTCCAGCGCCGCCGCTTCACTGATCCAATCGTTCAATTCGCCGGTTTCCTGCCACAGTCCGAACTGGCCGCTGGCGATGTAGCGGGCGACACTTTCGGTGGTGGCCCCGATGCGGGCCACTTCGTAATCATGGATCGCTCCTGCGCCGTTCATGGCGATGTGGTCGATCACCCCGCGTTCCATCAGGTCGATCAAGTGGCGATTGACGCCTGCCCGCAATACGTGCGCGCCCATGATCAGCAGCCGCGTCGAACCTAACTCCTGCGCGGCCTTCAGGCGCGAGGCGATGGTGGCCAAGTCCGGATGCTCAAAGGCGGGCGTCGGGTCGTCCAACGAAAGCCAGCGCTCCAGCGGCAGATCGTTCGTGCGCTCAGCGAGCGGCAGGATGCTCAGCCGGGAGCGGTCAAAGGTACGGTAGCGGCTCAAGGCGGATGTCCTAGTGGAACAAGGTCTTCATCAACTGGTCGTGCGCCAGATAGTTGGCCACCATCCAGTCCGCGCCCACGCCCGCCAGCCGGTCCCGCTTCCAGGAGTCGATCTCCAGGCACTCCGGCTCCTTGCTGGCCACGCCCACGGCGACGCCGCCCACTTCCTTCACATTCTCGATCTCGACGTAGCCGTCACCAAAGCCCAAGAATTCAGGCCCGGAATACTCGGCTGACTCGATGATGCGCTTGATCAGGATGGCCTTGGAGAAGCTCTTGTAATCGTCGAGGGCGCCGTAGACACCATCGAAGTAATCGTAGATGTTCAGCAGCCGGGCTTCGTCCTTGACGAACTCTTCGTCGGTGCCGCTGGCCAGGTAGAGCTTCAGGCCGCGCGCCTTCAGTGTTTCCAGCAACTGCCGGGAGCCGGGGACCAGATACTGTTCGGGCGAGGCTTGGCCGGTACGCAGCGCTTCGACGCGATCCTTGATGATGTCCCACAACCGGTCCAGGTACATCTTCTTGTATACCTTAGGGTCTTCTGGCTGCCCGCCGCGCTTCTCGATGTGGCCGGCGAATTCGATCATCTGGTAGATGGTCTCTTTGCCCGTCAGTCGCCCGACGTATTCTTCGACGACGGTGCGGAGCTCTTCTTCGCTCTCCCCGCTTTTGAGATCAGCCAGGATCTCCACCATCATCGGGACCATCACTTCCACCCAACCCGACCGGATCAGGGACAGCGTGCCATCGAAGTCAAACAAAACGACACGGGTGTTGCGGGCATGCGCGCCAGGGCGCAAATGTTCAATCATCTCAACCCATTGTCGCAAGTTGGCGGCTCAGTGGCCACTGGCAGCTCTCAGTCTAGCCCCATGCGTCAGCTTGGGGCTAGACTGAGGGCCCGAGATCAAGCCCCAAGCTGACGCATGGGGCTAGGCATTGCCCTAGTAGAGCGGTGGCTCGCCGGGGGGGCGGGTTTTCCAGCGGCGGTGGATCCAGAGCCACTGGTCCGGGTACTCGCGGATCGCGGCTTCCAGCGCCTTCTGCAGGGCCTGAGTGTCAGCGATCACATCGCCGGTCATTTCGACGATCGGGTAGAAGCGTAGGATGTATCGCCGCTCCGCAGGTGACCAGACTGCAAAGCCGGGAATCACGGCCGCGCCGGTGCGTTGGGCGAGTTTGGTGAAGCCCACATTGGCTGAAGCTTTGAGGCCAAAGAAATCGACGAACACGCCGTCGTCCAGGCCCGCATTCTGGTCGAGCAAAATACCGACCGCTTCATTGGCGGCCAATGCTTTCAATACGCCTCGCAGAAGTTCCTTTTTGCCGATGATGCGGTTGCCGCTGCCGGACCGGCGCTGTTCCACCAAACGGTCGATGCGCGGGTTGTCGAGCGGCCGCACGACCACATGCATCGGCTCCGTCATCAGCGCGTGCGCGTAGGCCGACAGTTCCCAGTTGCCCAAATGTCCGGTGGCGAACAGCACGCCTTTGCCGCGGCGCTTGGCTTCTTCAAAATGCTCAAAGCCTTCGTAGCGGATCCACTGGTGGACATTGGTCTTATTGATTTGCGGCAGCCGCGCGAAGCCGTAGAGCAGGCGGGCGATCGACAAATAGACGCCATCGGCTGTTTCCGCGGGCATGCCGGTGACGGCAAGATTGCGCCGGGCAATCCGGCGTAACCTCGGCACCAGGCGGTCCAACATGCCGGCGTAGAAGCGGGCCAGGCCAAACGGGCTAATGGCCAGGCTCGCCAGTACGCAGCGAGCCAGCACGTACTCCAGCCATCTCAGCATTGCCTGAGCAGCCTTACCGGCCGTGTTCCAGCATCGCCGCGATCTGGTCAAAGTCGTTGGCTACCACCACCGGGCGGTTGCCGAAGTTGGGCGCGATGGGCGTGTCATCGGGCGCTTTCAGTTGGCCCGTGTGATAGCGGTAGATGTAGTCCGGGTCCTTCAGGACATTGCCGGTCAGCACGGCCACGACGCGATCGGATTTCGCGATAACGTTCCGCGCGCGGAGCTTCTTGATGCCCGCCAGCGTGGCCGCCGAGGCCGGTTCGCAGCCAATGCCGCAGGCACCGATGATCGCTTTGGCGTCGGCGATCTCCTGTTCGGTGGCGAACTCCACCACGCCGTTCGTTTCGCGGATGACGCGTTCAGCTTTGGGCCAGGAGACGGGGTCGCCAATCTTGATAGCCGTGGCTAGCGTTTCCGGATGCGTGTCCGGCACAAAGGCCGCTCCTTCGGGTGCATTCATGTAGCAGTAGAAGGGCGATGAACCAGCCGCTTGGACTACGGCGATGCGGGGCAGATGGTCAATGAAGCCCCACTGCTTGAGCTCGCGCAACGCCTTGCCCAGCGCCGAGACATTGCCCAGGTTGCCGCCGGGCAGCACCACCCAATCGGGGATGACCCAATCGAGCTGATCCAGCATTTCGATCATGATCGACTTCTGGCCCTCGATGCGGAACGGGTTGACGCTATTGAGCAGATAGATGCCCAGCTTTTCCGACAGCACGCGGACCAGCGCCAGGATCTGGTCAAAGTTAGCGTCCACCTGAAAGGTCTTCGCGCCGTATTCCAACGCCTGCGCCAGCTTGCCGTAGGCGATGTTGCCGTTGGGGATGAAGATGTAGGGGTCGAGACCAGCGGCGCTGGCGTAGGCGGCCATCGAGGCAGAGGTGTTGCCGGTGGAGACGCACGCCACCCGCTTCATGCCCAGGCGCATGGCCTGCGAGGCACCGGCGGTCATGCCGTTATCTTTGAACGATCCCGTGGGGTTGAAGCCCTGGTGCTTGAAGGTGACCGACTCCAGGTCAGCATACTCGGCCGCGCGCGCGCCTTTGAGCAGAGGCGTGTTGCCTTCGCGCAAGGTGATGATGTGCGCCGGGGAATCAAGAAATGGGAACAGCTCCCGGTAGCGCCAGACGCCGCTTGATTCGATGGGCTCATTCGACATGCGGCGCTGACGCCAGATGCCGGTGAGGTCCCATGGGTTGCCGGGGTCGCCCTGGTAGTGGGCTTCGAGAAGCCCACCGCACGAGGGGCAGTTGTAGATCACTTCCGTGATCGGATAATGGGCCGCGCAGGCCTCATTGCAGCAGAGTAGATCAGCGTGCACTAGTGGGCGCCCTCGGGGATTTCGATATCAGACGCCGAGGCCGCACCAGGACCGGCCGGGGAGTTGGGCTCGCGCTCAATGAAGGGGCGGCCCCGCTCCATCCATTGCGGCTTCGCCGCGCCTTTCAGGTAGAAGTCAAAGAACTGTTGCAGCCGAGTCGTGTAGTCCTTCTGGTTAGCGCGGCGGCGGAGGTTGTGCGGTTCGCCGTTGTAGTTGAACAGGTAGATCTCTTTGTTCAAGCGGCGCAGTGCCAGATAGAACTCAATGCCCTGATACCACGGCACGGCGTCGTCAGCGTCGTTGTGGATGGTCATCATGGGCGTCTGCACGCGGTCCAGCATGAAGATGGGAGAGTTCTCGATGTAGCGGCCCGGCATCTGCCAAGGCGTGCCGCCGATGCGCGATTGCGTGCGCTCATATTGGAACTGGCGCGGAATGCCGGGGCCCCAGCGGATGCCGTCATAGGCGGCGATCATGTTCACCACGACGGCACCGGGGGCGGCGGCCTTGAAGCGGTTGGTCTGGGTGACCATGTAGGCGATCTGATAGCCGCCCCAGCTGTGTCCTTGGATGCCGATGCGGTTGGTATCGACAAAGCCCATATCCACCACGGCCTCGGTGGCCGGCAGGATGCAGCGCTGGGCGCTGGCACCGGGGTAGCCTTCGCGATAGATGATGTCGGGCATCAGGACGACGTAGCCGTTGGAGGTGTAGAAGCTGGCATTGATCGAGTTGGTGGGCCGGGGCTCAACGAAGTTGTGGATGTTCTGGCTGAGCCGCTCGTAGAGGTAGACGATCATCGGGTATTTCTTCGCCGGATCGAAACCGGCGGGCTTGTAGAGCGCGGCCTGCAGCAGCACGCCATCTGCATTGCGGTACTTGATCAGCTCGCCTTTGCCCCAGGCGAACTTCTGCAACTGGTCGCCCACGCTGGACACCTTGTCCAGCTTGCTCATGGCGGAGTTGGTGACATGCAGGTCCGGGAACTCATCAAAGCGTGAGGCGGACAGCACCAGCGTGTCGGCGTTGGCCGCTTTGCTGGGGGCGGTGAAGTTTTTGGCCGCCATGATCAGCTTCGTGGGCATCACGTCCGCGTCCAATGAGTCGCGGTAGAAGCCCGAGTCGCGCGTCTCCAAATGCTCGGCGCGGAGCAGCACGGGCTGGGCCGGGTCCAGGCCGCGGTCGCGCGGGTCGGCGTTCAAGCGCACGACGGTGAAGCGCAGGTTCTCGCGACGGCCGACGCCATCGGTCAAGTTGCGGACCACTGCGCCATCGGGCGAGAGCAGCCAGACGTCGTGCTTGTCATTCACCAGCGCGTAGCGGCCATCTTTGGTCCAGATGGCGGGGGCGTAGGCGGGCGGGGTGGCCGGATGGTCGTCGTCTTCATTGAAGAAGTTGCGGCCGGCGATGGCGGTTAAGTTGCGGCGTTCGCCGGTGGCGGTGTCATAGGAGACCCAATCGCGGCCCTCGAACAGCATTGCGTACTTGCCATCGGGCGACACGGACGGCATGCCGGAGAGCTTCTTGCCAAAGGCGCGGCGCTGGCCGGTGCGGGTGTCGACCAGATAGAGATCGTTGTAGCGGGTGTCGTGCTCCACTTGGCGGCGGTAGGCGCGGTCATCGAGGCCAATGGCGTAGGCACCTTCGCGGACCGGCTGCACTTCCGGCAGCGTGGCGTCGGCCAACTGCACCACCTTCTTGTCGGAAAGATGGATGACGGCACGGAAGTTGCGATCCCGCTCCAGGCGGGCGCGGACCTTCTGCATGGGCTGGATAAAGTCGTCCTGGTAGTGCCAGAGGTCGTACTGCGCCTTCTCGGCGGTGGGGTCTTCCTTGGGGGCAGCCGGTTTGTCCGGAGCTGTCCCGAAGAAGAGGCGGCCGCCATCGTCAGAGAAGCTGAGGGCGCCCGCGGTGGCCACTTTCTCGGCGAGCATCGTCGCCGCGCCACCGGAGCGGGCCCAGTGGTAGAGCTGCCGGTCCTTCAGGATCGCCGCTTGCGTCTGCTTCTGATCCATCGTCAGCTTCGTGTATTTGCCTTCGGCGGCCAGCAGCGTTTGCGGATCTCCGCCGGAGGCCGCGACCGCGTAGAAGCCCCTCTTGTCGGCATAGACCAGCGTTTGCGCGTCATCGGTGAGCTTGTATTCGGCGACGTCCTTCATGGTCCGCTCACTGCCATCGGCTAGCGCGCGGAGCACCAGTTCGCCTGATTCCTTAAGGTAGGCGATGTGTGAGGAGGCCGTGTCCGGCACCTGGAAGCTCTTGATGCTGGCGACGCGCACGGCGGCTCCGGTTCCGAGGTTGATGATCACCAGGCCGTTCTTGGGCTGATCGGTCGGCCGTTTGCGCTCGCGCCGTGCCTGGTCCAGGTCGGCCTTGGAGGGGTACGAAGTGAAGACCACGAACTTGGCGTCCGGCGTGAATTCCACCGTGAGGTTGCGCGGCGCGGGCGGGGCCTCGCTGCCGGGCTCAGGTGGCGTGGGCGCGGGCCGCTGTCCGGCCGACTGGCGAATCTCGCGGCCAGACTTGAGGTCGCGTAACACTGCCTCGCCGTCGCCTTCTTGCGGGAACACGCCATAGACCAGCCACTGGCCGTCGTTTGAAAGCTTCTGGTTCGAGATACTGCGGAAGCCGTCGTAGTCGGCGTGGGTGAGGGGGCGCTTCGATTGGGCGCTGGCCGTCAACCCGATGACTAGGCCGACGATG
>JBIKMK010000229.1:0-6379 GCA_044359315.1 Bryobacteraceae bacterium
GCGTCCGCTTGCTCATGTAATCTTCGAGTAACGACTGGACTTCGTCGCGACGCAGCGCCGCTTCCTTGGCAAAATCGGGCGGTTCGGCCGCAGCTGGAGCTTTCTCCGGGCGAAGACGCGCCGGAGTTGCTGCCGCCGCCGCACCATTGCCCGTGGATTTCTTCCAAGTCATCGCCAGGAGTTCCCTTACCTGGAGACAATCGTCGCTGGAGCAAGAACCCAATAGGGGCTTGGGCCAAATTATTCTTTGGGTCGCGCCGCCGCGGCGCTGGCCGGTGCCGGCTTGTCCTTCGCCCGCGCCTCCGCCACAATCTTGCGGACATCGGCCGCGAGCGTGGGGACGTGGTAGGTGATGCCGTCCTTGATGGTCCATTCGATCCCGGTCTGGCCCGGCTTGGTGCCGGCGTTGCCGTTGGTGCCGGGCTGGTACAAGCTCTTGAAGTCTTCCAGGGGATTGCCATTGACAACCAGCAGATCCGCCGCGTACCCCACCCGGACCCGGCCCAACTTACCGGCCTGACCCAGAATCTGGGCCCCGTTGGCGGTGGCATGCTGGATCACCTTCAGCGGGTGGAACCCCGCCTCCTGGTGCAGCTCCAGGTTCCGCAGCAGGCCGAAGCCGTAGATCTGATAAATGAACCCGGCGTCGTCGCCCGTGCCGATCACGCCGCCCTTGCGTTCAAACTCCCGCAACGCCTTGAACCAGATCTGGTAGTTCTCTTTCCAGTACGCCTCATCGGTGGAAGACCAATTCACGTAGAACGACCCGTGGTTGGCCAGATTAGGCGCAAAGAACTCCTCCAGCGCCGGGTGCAGGTAGTCCTTGAAGGCGGGTTGAGATTGCGCGCGCTGCAAGTCGCGGCCGGCTTCATAGATATCGAGTGTCGGGTCCCAGGCCACGCCCTTAGCCACCATGCCGTCGAGCACTTTGTCGAGGATCGCCCAGTCCGCTTCACGCCAGATGCGGCCGGCGTAGCGGAACCGGTCCCCTTCATTGCCGTAGTTGTAGCCCGAGGGGAAGCTCTGGGTCTTGTCCTTGAACGCCGCGTCAGGAATGCCGTACCAGTGCTCAATGGAGGCCGAGCCATAGGCACTGAAATTGATGTCATCCCAGGCGGTGGTTTCTTCGACGCCGATGTGATGGGCGGTCCGCAGCCCCAACTTCGATGCCTCGTCGAGCGCCGCTTTCAGCACATCACGGTAGGTGCCCAGAAACTTGACGCCGTCCGCGCCCTGTTCCTTGATCTGCCGGATGCGGTCCCGGGCTTCCTGCTCATTTTTGGCCCGGCCAAACATGGGGTAGACAAAGATACGCGGCGCGGTCAACTCACCTTTGCGGCTGGCTTCCCGGTAGGCCAGCGTCTTGGCCGTCACGGAGCCGACATCGCGCACCGTGGTGATGCCCGACATCAGCCACAGCTTCAACACATAGTCGCGTGCCATGGGCACAAAGGACCGTTCCTCCTGCAGGTGCGCATGTAGGTTGATCAGGCCCGGCAGAACATACCGCCCGTTGCCTTCGATGATGACGTCGCCGTCCGGGCGTTGCGGACCGCGCGTGAGGCCGGTGGGGCCCGCACCGGCCGATACCGGATCAAACGGGACGATCTGCGTGATCACGCCGCCCTCAATGACGATGTCTTTCGGACCCGCCGCGGGCGTACCGTTGCCTTCCACCACCAGCACATTCCGGACCACCATCTTGGCCGGACGCTGCCCGTGAACCGGCGCCTTTGACTGCGCCCAAGCCATCTGTACGAAGAGGCCGGAGGCCAAAAGCGTCAATGCCCAACGTGTCCGCTGCATAGCGGGAATTCTAGCAACTCAGCGGGCCGGGTCCACGCAGGACATCTGCAGGCCCAGCGCCCAACGCTTCTGGAAACCCTTCCAGTACTTCTCGGAGGCTCCGTCGCCCGTACCGAACTCCGGTCCGCGCGCCTCACCCGGACCACCCGGCCAGACCGCTTCGCTGGACCGCTTGACGGGCACACGCAGATAAGCCCGGCGGCTCTGGTCGCCCTTCAGATGGAGGTCAAGAAACGCCGTCACGAAGTGCTGGTTGATGGCGGTAATGCGATCCTTGCGCCAGACGGGCTCTTCAAAGCTCTGCCTGGTGACAAACGGCAGCACCATATCCGGTGGAGGCGGATTGCCGCCGGTGTTGTGGCGGGCGTTCTCGTAGACCAGCAGGCAGCGCTCGGAGTTGACGGCCCAGTCGTAGGCGCGCTTCACCCCCTGCTCGTAGCCCGAGACGTCGTCCTGGTCGCCCACGATGAACAGTGACGGGATCTTGATACCCGCCATGCCCTCCGCATCCCAGCTGTTCACGGGTGGCTGCGCGCCCCACGGCGCGATGGCCACCACCGCCTTCAAACCAGCCGGACGGCGCGCGTCAAACTGAGGGTGCCCGGCGGTCCAGGGCTCCATCGCCTTGCCCGGCACCATCGTGGCGGCAGCGCTCTTCTTGCTGTAGGGAGCGCCGGAACTGGCCAACGCGCCGTAGCCGCCCATTGAATAGCCAATGATCGCCACGCGGGTTTCGTCCACCAAGCCGCTCAGCACGTCTCCCGCGCGCTTGGACCGGGCCGAAAGCTCCTCGATCGTGAACAACTGGTCGGCGGACCGATTCAGCAGAGTGCTGGGGAAGCCGCGGACTGCGCCAAAGACCGAATCCGTGTGGTCAATCGCCGCCACGACGTAGCCCTTGGAGGCAATGTTCTCGCCCAGGTACGTCATAAACGTGCGCGAGCCGGGATAGCCGTGCGAGACGATCACCAGCGGAAACTTCTCGCCGGTGACGGGAGCGGCATCACGGGTGGCGAGTCCGGCAATCTTGAAGCCGGCAGGCGACCGGGGAGCCGGGGCACGGCCAACCATCGCGCTTTCATACACCGTCCCGGCCTTCTGCCCGGCAGCCAGTGTGGCCGGATACCACAGCTCGATCTTGAGCGGCCGGTCATAAGCAGGTATTCCCTTTTCGGCGCTGAAGTTCAGCACGTCCGGCTGGCCCCGATGGACCAGGTCCAGCGTGCGCACCCCAACCGCGAATTTGCCGACAGCCGCCAGTTCCGGCGCATCATTGGGCGGGACAGAAAAGGGCTGCGAGGCCGGCCCCTGTGCAAATGCCGCGAGACAGCCCCAGCCCATCAACAGAGAAAGACGCATGAGGCTATGGTGCCACGGCACCACCCTCGGCTGACTCCCCATCGCCCCGCTGATTATTTGTTCTCTCGGACCAACTGCCAGGGCGCGGGCGTAATCTTCAAGGCCGCCGCCAGCGGGCCACGGTGAGCGCCCTTCACCATCAGGTCGCGCCCGGCCTGTGTCCAGGAGAGCTTGCCGGGTTGGCCCAGCATCGACACTTCGGTGCCTTCACCGGCGAGGACGTTCGGGACCCGGATGGTGCCGCTGGTTGCCGGCTTCAGCAGGAAGGCGTAGACGGTGTCGCCCTTGCGAGTAAACCGGACTTCAGCATCCGCCTCCCGGGCCACGGCGCGGACCCAGGGCTTGGTGCCGAAGATACCTTCGCCATGTACCTCCAGCCACTTGCCCAGAACGCGCAGCCGGTCCTGCTGGATTTCGCTGATGCTGCCATCGGGCCGGGGGCCCACATTCAGCAGTAAGTTTCCATTCTTACTGACGATATCCACCAGTAACTCAACTAACTTGTCAGCAGCCAGCACGTGCTCCGGCCCTTCCACTTGGTTATAGCCAAAGCTGAAGCCCAACCCGCGGCAAGTCTCCCACTTCTTTTCGACAATGGTGTCGTAGCGGGAATACTCCGGCGTGGTGAAGTCGAAGTGGTCGACGCCGAAGCGGTTGTTCACCAGGCCTTGGGGATCGCGGTTGTAGAAGTCGCTGAAGATCTTTTCCAGCTTGCCCACTTTCGGGTAGCCGATGTCATTCCAGAGGATAGCGGGCTGGTAGCGGTCCATCAATTCGTACCAGTGGGCGTCAGCATAGGCGGCATACTCCGGCTCTTGCACCACGGTGGCAGCCACGTCGGCCATGGTGGCCACGGGCTTCGAAGAGAACGTCCAATCAAGACCGCCCGAATAATAGAGGCCCATCTTGAGGCCCTGGGCACGGACGGCCTGCGTCAGGTCGCCAACGATGTCCCGCTGCACGAGAGGCAGATCCGGGCGGCGCGGGTTCTTCACCTTGGAAGGCCACAGAGTGAAGCCATCGTGATGCTTGGAGGTCAAGACGACATAGCGCGCACCCACCGACTTGAACAGCGACGCCCACTCATCGGGGCGCCACTTTTGGTTGTCCCGGCTGAAGGTTTCGGCAAAGCGGTAATAGTCAAAATTGGCCCCGTACTTGGCGGCGTGATGGGCATAGGTTTTCGATTCCTTCAGCCGGATGGAGTTGAGATACCACTCGGCGTAAGGGTTCTGGTAGAACCACTTGTTCCAGTCCACCTTGCCCAGTTCTCCCGTGGGCGGCGCCCAGGCCGGCACGGAATAGAGGCCCCAATGCACAAAGATGCCGAACTTGGCGTCGGCATACCAGTCCGGCAACGGATGACGCCGCAGCGTCGCCCAACTGGCGTCATACTTCGACGGCGGCCCCGGCGGGCCAAACTGAGCTTGGAGCGGCAAGGCGGCCGCGCCGGCAACCATGGTCTGGCTAAACTGGCGTCGCGTAAAGTGAGGCATGGATAGCGTTGTATCACACCGGAAGTTCCGTTAGCGGACGCGGTGGCCGGCCCGATGGAGGACACGCGGTCCTCACCGCAATCATTGATGCGCCATACATATAGCTTGCAAGTCCGGAAGGTTCGCAGTACACTTCGCTAGCCGCCCAGAATTCTCGCAGAGGTAGAACGATGAACAAGACATTACACAGATTCGTATTCGGCGTATTGCTGACGAGCACCGGGCTGTTCGGTGGTCCGTTGGTGTTCACACCAATCTCCATCCGCTTCAACACCCCGATCGGGATCGACTATCACCAGCCCACCAACTCGGTGGTTTTTTCCGTCCAGTACCCAGGCGGCAGCCCGCGGAACTTTGAGCGGATCGACAAGGACGGCAATGAGATCCCGTTCTCTTCAATCTCCGGCTTCACTGATGAAGTGAAGATTGCCACCGTCCGCTCAGGCAACATGGGCGGCTTTGTGACGGGAGAGTTGTTTACCGGAAATGGCGTTGATGGCCAAATTGTCCGGATTAATCCCGATGGCACGTCCTTCATCAATCCCTGGGTGGATTTGCCAGGCACGGGCAATGGCTTGATGCGTGGCTCACTCTACGTGGACCGGAGCGGCGTGTATGGCGGCGACCTATTGGTGGCGACGACGGTCGGGCAGCTCTGGCAAGTGACCAGCGCTGGGGCTTCCACGCTCATCAGCAACTTAGGCGTTCACTTGGAAGGCCTGATGGTGATCCCCAATGACGCAGCCCGGTGGGGCCGTTATGCGGGCAAGATCATCGCCGGTGCCGAGAACCAGGGCCTGCTGCATGTCTTTGACAAGTCTGGCCATATCGAAGCTTTGAACCTTGGGATTTTTCCGGAGGACTTGGATTTAATTGAAGCCAATGCCAACTTCTTCGGCGTGAACTACTCTCAGGGTCGGCTGTTGGGCGTCGATGCCGCCCAGTGGACGCCCTACGTCGGCGATATCGTGGTGACCCAGGAGTTTCCGTCGGTTGGAAGCGGCCTCTACCGGCTCTACTATGATCCGGCCGGCGCTGGTTCGCTGAAGGTGGAGAGCTTCAGCAACGGAAGCCCCTTTGCCATCACCCAATGGGAGCATGTCACGTTCGCCCCGGCGGGCATCAAGGAAATCCCGCCAACAACGGTCGTCCCGGAACCGGCCAGCGGTCTGCTGCTGTTGGCCGGCTTCGGCTTCGCCGCGATCGCCCGCCGGCGGACAACGTAGCATTGAAAGCCCGGAGAAGGGAGGCCGAGGCCATCCCCTCTCCGGTTTGGCGAGGCTACGGCGTGGGCGTGGCCTTCTTGATCTCGTCCACAATGATCTTGGTGAACGCCTCAACAAAAGGCCGCCCGCCGGTGACCAGATTCTCACGAGTCATGTAGTCAAGTTCGATGTCGGGGCGCACGCCGACATTCTCGATATAGGGCGAAGCCGGGAATCCAGCTATGTTGCGCGATTCCGGGCGCACCATCAGGGATTCGGTGACGCGGGTGTTGGTTTCGCTGTACCAGCCACCCTGCACGTTGATGACACTGCCGCCAGCGCCATTCGTGCGCATGCCCACGATCGGGCCGCGCTTGTTGTCCTGCATTAGGGCCGGGAAGTAGTCGCCGGTGGAGGTGGAGAAATCGTCCACCAACACGATCAGCGGCTTGCGATAAGCAGTCGGCAGGCTGGTGATGGTGTAGCCCCAATCGCAGATCGGCGCCGGGCCGG
>JBIKMK010000231.1:0-6371 GCA_044359315.1 Bryobacteraceae bacterium
GACGACGCCCGAAAAGATTGAGCGTGATCTGGTGAAGCTGCTGCCACAGTCGCGCTGGATTCAGTTCTCGCATCAGCTGATCCACCACGGCCGCGGCCTCTGCACCGCGCGGAACCCTAAGTGCGCAGAGTGCCCCATGGAATCGCTCTGCTACGCCAAGGACAAGACCGTATGAGCCCCCGCTGGGTCACCGTCACGCTGCCGCTGCTCCTGGCCGGCTGCGTGAACCACCCCAACACGTGGATGCCGCAAGGCGAACGCAAGCCCTTCCTCGGGCCGGAACCCAAGGATCACACGGCTGCCGTAGACCTCAACAAGCAAACAGCCAAAGAGACCGTCCGGCTCTACCGCGACAACGCCCAACGCGTGAAGGTGACCTGCGATGGCACCGTTCGCGTCTTCGTCAACGCTCGGGCCGTCGGTGCCGGGGCGTGCCCGATCAGCGCGGCGATCCCCGCGGGAACGCTGGTGCCGAAAACGGTCCCGGTGATCGAGATTGAAGCCGACGCGCCAGTGCTGCTGAAGCGCGTTGAACTGGAGCCTTAAGGCCACCCGTGGCGCTCGTCTACATCCTGTTCGGTTTTCTCTTCACCGTTGCGGTCAGCATGGCGGCGGGGGGATTGCTGGGCCAGCAGACGAGGGCGCGCTTCTCCTTCCCTGTGGCCTTTGTCACGGGCAGCGCCTTATTGAGCCTGGCTGTGTTTGCTCTGGGCATGGCGGGGCTGATCTACAAGGGGACGTTTCTGGCCCTGGGCCTGCTGTTGATCGCCGCCGCGACGTGGCGCAAGGCCTGGGCCGTGCTGGATTGGCTACCGGTGGAGAAGTGGTTCTGGGCGGGCTTTGCACCCTTCACCGTGCTCTACTCTTTGAACGCGGCCGCGCCGGAGATGAGTCCCGATGGCATGGCGTATCACCTGGGCCTGGTGGCGCGCTACTACCGCGAGCACCGCCTGATGCCCATCCCGGACAACATGTACGCCAGCTTGTCGCAGGGCGTCGAGATGCTGTTCCTATTCGCCTACACGTTTGGCCGTCATTCCGCAGCGGCGCTGGTGCACTTCAGCTTTCTGGTCTCGCTGGCGCTGATGATCGCGCAGACGTTTCCGGGGCGAGTGGGCACGGTAGCGGCGTTGCTGGTCTATGCCAGCCCCATCGTCGGCGTGGATGGCATTAGCGCCTATGTCGATGTGGCGGTAGCGGCGGTGTGGTTCGCGCTCTACTTGCTGGCGCGCGGAGAGAAGCCGGCGGTCCCGATGGGCGCACTGGCGGGCTTTGCCTTCGCGGCCAAGTACACGGCGGGCTTGGCGCTGGTCTACGCGATGTGGCAACACCGCAGGCGCGCCATGGTGATCCTGGGCGTGGCGCTGGTCTTCATGCTTCCCTGGTTGATCCGCAACTTTTTCTGGCTGGGCAACCCGGTGGCGCCGTTTGCCAATGCCTTGTTCCCCAACCCGCACATCACCGTGGCGTTTGAGCGCGAATACTCCGAATGGATGCGCCACTACGGTGTGACCAATTGGCGCGAATGGGTGACCAACATCACCGTGCGGGGCGAGAAGCTGGGCGGGTTTCTGGGGCCGGTGTTTCTGCTGGCGCCGCTGGGCATCACGGAATGGGGCTGGCTGTGGGCGGGCGCGACGTATCCGCTGAACGTCGGCACCCGCTTCCTGATCCCCGCGCTGCCGTTTCTCGCCGTGGGCATGGCGAAGCGCTTGTGCCGGTGGACGTGGCTGGGGTCGGCGGTGTTGCTGTTGCACCTGGTGCTCTCCTGGCCGGCCGTCTACAAGCAGTACGCTTGGCCCTACACGTGGTTTCTGGAAGGCCTGCCGCCGATGCGAGCTGTCCTGCGGCGGGAGCCCGAGGATGGCTATCTGAACCACAAGCGCGCCGAGTATCGCTCCGCGCGATTGGTCGAAACCTTTGTCCCGGCAGGCGAGCGCGTCTTCACCTGGTCCGGCATGCCGGAAGCCTACACGTCGCGGCGCGTCACCGTGTCGATGAATTCGGCGCATGGGTATCAGATCCGGGACATCCTGGCCGCACCTTCCGTAGACGCCTTCCAGCCCACTTGGCGGCATGACTTCGTTTGGTCTGCACCGCGCCGCGTCGTGCGCATCTTTCAAGACACCGGCAACGCCCCGGACCGCTGGAGCATTTCCGAGGTCCTTCCCCGCCCCGTCTCGATGAAGGCCTCGCACTATGACTTTGAGACCTCGCTGGCGTTTGACGGCAATCCGTTGACGCGCTGGCATTGCGGCTGGCCGGTCACTTCCGGGCAATGGGTGGAGCTGACGTTTGATCAAGAGGTCACCCGCGTTTCGCTGTGGTTGACGCGGGATCAATACGGGGTGAGGATGCATATCGACGGCGCGCAGCGCACCGAAAGCTGGGCCGACCCGCCGCCCAATCTGCGCCGCCTGTCTGCGGATACGGTGAAGGCGCTCGGCATCAAGTATCTGTTGATCGACAGCCCGGACTTGGGCTACGCCGATTTCCGCGACCGGCGCGCGGAATGGGGCTTGACTGAACTGGGCGAACGCGGAACAACCAAGCTCTACCGGCTGGATTGAGAGGATCAAACATGTTTCTAGGAATTGATGGCGGACAATCATCAACCACCGCGCTGATCGGCGATGAGACCGGCCGCGTCGTGGGCTACGGGCGCGGCGGCGAATGCAACCACGTCAAGGGTCCGGCAGGGCGCGACAAGTTCATCAACGCCATTACGGGCTGCGTCAACGCGGCGGGCGGCGCGGGCATGAAGTTCACGGCGGTCTGCGGCGGCTTTTCCGGTGGCCCAGCCGACAAAGAACAATTGCTAGCCGAAATGTTTCCCGGCGCGAAAATCTTCGCCACCAACGACGGCCTAATCGCGCTCACCGGAGCCACCGCCGGGGAGCCGGGCATCATCACGATTGCCGGCACCGGGCAGTTCACCTTTGGCCGTGCGCGCGATGGCCGGACGGCGCGCGCCGGGGGCTGGGGCTACGTGTTTGGTGATGAGGGCGGCGGCTTTGATCTGACACGCCAGGCTCTGCGGGCGGCCCTGCGCGAGGAAGAAGGCTGGGGACCGCGCACCCTGTTGACCGGACGGCTGTTGGCCGCCACCGGAGCACTGAGCGTAAACGATCTGCTGCATCAGTTCTACACCACCGATTGGCCACGGCCCAAGATCGCGGCGCTTTCGAAGCTGGTGGACGAAGCAGCCGTCGACGGCGACGAAGTAGCGCAGGACCTGATCCATGCCGCCGCCCAACAACTGGCGGGGTACACTTCGGCCTTGCGCGGCATGCTCTTCCAACCCGGCGAAGTGGCCCGCGTCGCCTGGATCGGAGGCGTCTTCCAAAGTGAACTGCTGCTGTGGCGCTACCGGATGCTGGTGGAACTCGAAGACGCCAACCGCTGCGGCCCACCGGAAATGGGCCCTGCCGCGGGCGCACTGATTGAGGCCTATCGCCATGCGGGGCTAGACGTCGAGTTGAAAGACGTTCCGGCGTTCCTCAAGTAGCTGGCTAGATGGGAGGGCAGCGGAGAGCCCACACACCGCTTGCTGGCGCGCGCGGCTCGGTAGAATTTGCGCGTGACCGAGCCGCGACCGCGAGGGAGCCGGTTCCCGACGGATGCCTAAGCCCGCGTCAAGCGAGCGACCAGATTGTTCTCGCCACCAACATCAGTCAACCGGAATTCGCGGCCCTGGAAGAAGTACGTCAGGCGTTTGTGATCGACGCCCAGCAGACCCAACAAGGTGCCATGCAAATCGTGCATGGTCACTTTGTCCTCGGTGGCCTTCAAGCCGATCTCGTCGGTGGCACCAATCGCCTTACCGCCCTTGATGCCGCCGCCCGCCATCCAAACGGAAAAGCCGTAAGGGTTGTGATCCCGGCCATTGCGGTTGCCCCCACCGCCTTCAGCCCCATCCGTAAACGGTGTGCGCCCAAAGTCGCCGCCCCACAGCACCACCGTGCTATCGAGCAGGCCGCGAGACTTCAGATCGGCCAGCAGACCCGCGATCGGCTTGTCCACTTTGCGGGCCATGAACTGGTGGTTCTGGTCACATTCATTGTGGCCATCCCAGCCCACTTCCGCGCCCTTGCGACCGCCAGAGTAGAGCTGGACAAAACGGACGCCTTTCTCCACCAGGCGGCGCGCCATCAGACACTGCGTGCCGAACTCCGCGCTCATCGGATCATCCAGGCCATAGAGCTTGCGCGTGGCATCTGATTCCGATTTCAGGTCCGCCACCTCCGGCACCGACATCTGCATCTTGAAGGCCAGCTCATAGGACGCCATGCGCGCGGCCAGTTCGCTGTCGTCGCTGCGGGGCACGCGGTGCTGCTCATTGTAGGTGTTCAGCAGGTCGAACATCTCGCGCTGTTGAGCGGCGCTAATCCCGTCCGGACGGTTGACATTCAGGATCGGCGCGCCCTCGCTGCGCAGCGTCGTCCCCTGATAGGCCGCCGGCAGAAAGCCCGAGCCGTAGGCCGGTGCGCCGGCCTTGATGCCGCCATCGAGCATCACCACATAGGCCGGCAGGTTCTCGCTCTCATTGCCCAACCCGTAGACCACCCAGGAGCCAACGCTCGGCCGCCCAATCCGGCCCCAGCCCGTGTTCATCCACGTCTGCCCAGTGACGTGGGTAAAGCCGTCATGGTGGCAGGAGCGGATGACCGCCAGATCGTCGGCATGTTGCGCGACGTTCTCAAACAAATCTGAGATCTCAAGCCCTGATTGGCCGCGCTTCTTGAAGACGCGCGGCGTGCCCATCAGCGGCGTCTTGTCCATGTTCGAGAACTGGAAATCGACTTTGCCGAAGCTGGGCGGAATTGGCTTACCGTCCAGCTTGTTCAGCAGCGGCTTGGGGTCAAAGGTATCCAGATGGCTGGGTCCGCCGTGCATGAACAGGAAGATGACGCTCTTCCCCTTGGCCGGAAAGTGCGGCACTTTGGGGGCGAAGGGATTGGTCACCGGAGCCGCCTGTGCGTTCTCGCCCAGCATCAGCCCAGCGGCCAATGCGCCAAAGCCCAAACCGCTCTTTTCCAGAAACTCGCGTCGCGAGGCAGTGCGCAGGGTCTTTTCACAGAAGTAGGACATAGCAGGCTTCCTTAATCGACGTACAAGAACTCATTCATGTTCAGCATCACCAAACAGAACCGGGCCAGGCTGGCTTGGTCGGTCACCAGAGCCAATGCCTTGACGCGTTCCACCGCGGTTGGCTTCCGGTGCAGTGCCTTCACCCAGGCGGCTTCCACCCAAGCAGGAGGACCGCCCGTAGTCTGGGCCGCAATTGAGGCGGCCATGCGCGCCGCCTGCGACACCATAAACTCGCCATTCATCAGCGTCAGCGCTTGCGGAGCCACCGTGGTGCTATCGCGGCGGGAGCAGCTCATGGTGGTGTCCGGCACATCAAAGGTGGACAGCATCGGCATCGGGAACGTGCGCTTCACATAGAGGTAGACACTACGGCGCGTATGTTCGCGCGGGTCCAGCGCCTCAGGCCACTGGTTGCGGGCCCACATCACCGTGTACTCCTCGCGGCTCAACTTCGGGATCACCGGACGGCCACCAGCCTTCAGGTTCAGTTCGCCGCTGGTGGAGAGCACCGCATCACGCAGCGTCTCCGCATCCAGGCGCTGACGGTTCATCCGCCACAGATAGCGGTTGTTGGCATCGATACGGGCGTTGTCTTCGCTGAACTCGCTGGAGCGCTGATAGGTCTCCGACAGCATGATGGAGCGGTGCAGTTGCTTGATGCTCCAGCCTTGGGCCACAAACTCACTCGCCAGATAGTCCAGCAGTTCCGGATGCGTGGGCTCTTCGCCCTGACGCCCGAAGTCGTTCGGCGTCGCTACAATGCCCCGGCCGAAATGCCAGTGCCAGACTCGATTGACGATGACGCGGGCGGTCAACGGATGCTCCGGGTCTGTCAGCCACAAAGCCAGCGACTTGCGGCGCTGTAGTTTCAGTTCGGGCGAATCTACCACCGTCTTGCCGGCCGCGATCACCGCCGGGAAGCCGGGGCTCACCTTGTCGCCCTTGGCCCGCCAATCACCGCGATGGGTGACGTGGATATCAGGCACCGTTTCGGCATGGCCCAGCACCGTGGCGGTCTGCATCACGGGGTTGGCTTTGAGTGACGCCTGGCCTAGTTCGACAATCAACCGCTCGCGCTCCGCACTTTCGGCCGGAGTCAGCGGAATATCTGCCTCCTTGCCTTCGGCATTCTCTTGCAGGCCTGCGGTCGTGAGAGCCGCTTCAAACCTGGTGGCCAATCCACGCTGCGTAGCTGACCGCTTATCGACGGGCACATCATAGGCCGCCAGCACCTCAGCCGGGAAGCGGCTGCGGACCTGCTCGACGACGCGCTTGCGGGC
>JBIKMK010000232.1:0-6370 GCA_044359315.1 Bryobacteraceae bacterium
CCGGCAGCTTTCACTGCCGCGGCTTTGAATTTCTGTTGGCCTTCCAGAAAGTAGATCTCTTTGCCGTCGCCGCGCCAAGCGGGTTGGCTGCCGCCGTTATTCGAAATTTGCCATTTGCCGCCCGATGGGGGGAAGTTTTGGACAAAAACCTCCCTCCGCCCAGTCTCGTGCGATACGTAGGCCAGCCAGCGTCCGTCCGGTGAGAGCTGGGCGTGCTGCTGAACAAAAGCGGCTTTCAGAACCGGTTCTGGCTTGCGATTCCCCTCCAACGGCATCTTGGCGATCAACTGATTGTTGATGTTGAAGAGCAGATGTTTTCCGTCGGGAGACCACTCATCCACGGTGTTGATCTCGGAGTTGTACAAGAGCAATTCTTCGGCGCCGGTGCCACTTGCCGCCTTCCAGCCAATCCCTATCCCTAGCCGGTTCCTCTTGGAGTAGGCGATGCGTGCCCCATCGGGAGACCAGGTGGGATTCAGTTCATCGGCGGGATCGAAGGTCAAGCGCGAATTGACACCGCGCGCCAGGTCCAACACTCAGATGTCGCGAGTGTTGAGGGCCGGATCCATCCGCCCGATGGCCAGCCGTTTCCCGTCTGGGGAAAGCGCGGGATTCGAATATGCGGCCCGCTCCCCAACCGTGCTCAGCCGCTTGCCCTGGCGATCGTACCAGGTGAGTTCGTTGAGCGCCGGGGGCGGTGCCTTACGGTAGGCCAACACGCCGTTCCGGGAAACCGAGAACAGCCCTGTGTTGCCAGCGCCGTCTGCAACCTGGTCGGCGATGGCGATGGGGCTGCCGGTGAGCGATTGACTGCGTGCGTCGAACAATTGCGCCACCAGCGCCAAGCGGCGGACGTTCAGCACCCACGATGGCTCCACAAACTGGCCCGAGCCTCCATCGGCCAGGCGTTTACCCTCCTTGGCATCCAGCTCACCTAAGTACAGCCCCGCTCGTGCTGAACTGTCACCAAAGAGAAAATGGCGTCCGCCAGGGAGAAAGCGGGGGCCATCGGAGGTGGTACCGGAAGCCATCGCCAACTTGGGCTCTCTGCCGGAGGCGGGGATCTGATACAGCGGGCTCGGGGCAGTCAAGCCGATGAACAGGACGATGCCGGCCGCACCCCAGCTTGGGGCACCAAAGGTAGGCAGCGAACTCAGCCGTTGCGGCGAGCCGCCGCCGAGATCCAACCTCCACAATTCCCGGTTGGCCGTGTAGACGATGGATCGCCCGTCAGGCGACCAACCGCCGGTGAAGATCTGAGTGCTCCCACCAGATCCAGGAATGAGTTGGGGAACCACCGAGTCCATCCGCCGCAGCCAAAGGGCGCGTGTACCATCGCGATTGGTGGCGCCGAACAAGATTTGCGACCCGTCCGGCGAAAGTACCGGGAAGTCGCTACCCGCCCAGGAAGTGCCCTCCGGGGGTGGGATTTCGAAGCGAGTCACCACCGCAGGCGGGGGAGCGGTGCGGAAATAGAAGATCCCGAAGGCCACCAGCGCCGCCGCGAAGGCACCGGCCAAGATCCAGCCGAGACGGGCGTTTCTCCGCCGGTGCTCCACTACGGGCGCGGGCATCCCCGCTTGGGAACCACCCTCCTGCACCCACTGGAGTTCACTTTTCAGATCCGTGGCCGTCTGCCAGCGGTCGTCCGGATCTTTGGCCAGACACTTTCGTACCACCCGGTCCAGCGCGGCGGGAATTTGCGGCTGATGCAGGGTGAGCGCTTCCGGCTGACGTTCCAGGATGCTGGCGATCAGCGTGGCCTTGTTGTCGGCGCGGAAGGCGCGATGGCCAGTGAGGATTTCGTAGAGCACGCAGCCGAAGGAGAAGATGTCGGAGCGCGTATCAGTGGCCTTGCCCTGCAACTGCTCCGGAGCCATGTATTGCAGGGTGCCGACAATGGCGCCTTCCTGCGTCAGCGCCCGGGTGATGGTTTCGTCGCCCACTGGTTCTTTGGCGGCATCGAACTTCGCCAGGCCAAAGTCGAGCACTTTGATCCCGGATTTGGTGGTGAGGATGTTGGCGGGCTTCAGGTCACGATGCGTGATCGATTTGCGATGCGCGGCTTCCAGAGCGCTGGCCAGTTGGATGGCCGCCTTCAGGGCCAGGTCCAACGGCAGCGGACCCTTGATCTCCGTGCCATCGATGTACTCCATGACGATGTAGTCCGGGCCGACATCGTAGATCTGGCAGATGTGCGGATGGTTTAGGGCCGCAATGGCGCGGGCCTCGCGCTCAAACCTTTCGCTAAAGCTTTTGGACGAGGTCTTGATGGCAACGATGCGGTTGAGCCGCGCGTCGCGCGCCCTCCACACTTGACCCATGCCACCGGCTCCAATGGGAGAAAGAATCTCGTAGGGGCCGAGTTTGTCGCCGACGGAAATGGGCATGGGTTGTATCTGGATTATTTTGGTGGATCAAGTACGGCACTGTTGGATCGTGCAGGTGGCGCAGGGCTATCAGCCTGCAGGCGGACTTCAGTCCGCCCCGGGGGGACTTTCGAGTAACAAATCGGCGGGCTGGGCGTAACCGGCGGGACTAAAAGTCCCGCTGCAGGCTGACAGACTGCGCCACCTGAGCCAAGCAAAATTGGCGCGATGGCCATATAATGCCAAGCAGCCATGACTCGCTGTACGGTCCTGCTTGCGGCCCTGACGCTCCGCGTTGTTGCGCAACCCGTGTCGTTTGACTTGGCGATCAAGCCGGTGCTGGAGACGACGTGCTTGAAGTGCCATGGGGCGCAGGCGATGGCGGGTCTTGATTTGCGGTCGCGCGAAGCGGCGTTGAAGGTGATCACGCCGGGGCAGGCGGAGGCGAGCCGACTGTACAAGGTGGTGGCGGGGATTGAGAAGCCCGCGATGCCGATGGGGGCGACGTTGACGACGGCGCAGATCGACAGCATCCGCCGGTGGATCAATGAAGGCGCGACGTGGGGCGCGATCACGGCTCCGGTGGTGGAGAAGCCCTGGACTTATCGGCGGCCGGTGGCGAAGCCAGGTGGGTCGATCGATGAGTTTATCAATGCTCAGCTGACGCAGAAGGGTTTGAAGGCGGCGCCCAAGGCGGATCATCAGACGCTGATCCGGCGGGTGGCGCTGGACTTGACGGGACTGCCGCCGGACGCACAGGATTTTGCTCTGACCTATGAGCAGGCCATTGCAAAGTATCTCGATTCGCCGCACTATGGCGAACGCTGGGGACGGCACTGGTTGGATGTGGCGCGCTATGCCGATTCCAATGGCTATGAGCATGACTTCAACCGCCCCAACGCCTGGCGCTATCGCGACTATGTGATCCAGGCGTTTAACTCGAATAAGCCGTTTGACCGGTTTCTACGCGAGCAGATTGCGGGCGATGAACTGGAGCCCGCGACACCGGAGACGCTGGTCGCGACGGGCTTTTTGCGGAGTTATGCCAAGGTGGGCTTCCGCGAGAAGGACAACCCAGAGTTTCGCGGCGAATACATTGACGACATGATCGCCACGCTGGGCCGGGGCGTGATGGGCCTGACGATCCAGTGCGCGCGCTGCCATAACCACAAGTTCGACCCGATTGCCAAGGCCGACTATGAGCGCATCAAGTCGATCCTGTGGGGCTATGTCGAAGTGGACCATCCGCTGGTACCCGCTGATCAAGCCGAGCAATGGCGTACGGCGAACGATCAGGTGGATCAGCAGTTGAAGGCGGTCCGCCTCGAACTGGCGACGCTCGAGAAACCTTACAAAGACCAACTGATGCCCGCCAAGCTGGCGAAGTTCCCGAAGCACATTCTGGACGCCGTGGCGGTGCCGGAGGAGAAGCGCACGCCGGGGCAGGTGCTGCTGGCCAATCAAGTGCTACGCACCACGAATGTGAGTTCGGCGGAGGCGGCGAAGATCATGCCGGTGGCTCAACGGGCGGCGCGCCAACTGCTGCTGGACCGGATTGCGAAGATCGAGGCGCAGCGGCCCGCGCCGATTCCGGTGGCGATGGGCATCACAGATGGCGACTTCCGGTTCACGCCCGATGGGCCGGGTGATGAGCCCGCACCCGGCAAGGGTATTCAGCGCGCGGCGCTGGAAGGATCGTTTCTGCACCGTGGGCCGGGGCGCTATCAAGTGCCGCCGGGCGAGGATGTGCCGCCGGGGTTTCCGCTGGCGCTGGTGAGCACGAAGGCTCCGTTTGAGCTGCCGCCCAGCCATGGCCACACCTCCGGGCGGCGGCGTGCGCTGGCTGAATGGTTGACGTCGCCCGAGCATCCGCTGACCGCGCGGGTGTTTGTGAATCGCATCTGGCATCATCATTTTGGGCGCGGTATTGTGGCCTCGCTCGACAACTTCGGCAAGATGGGCGAAGCGCCGACACATCCGGAGCTGCTGGATTGGTTGGCGGTGCGGTTTATCGAGAGCGGCTGGGATGTGAAGAAGCTGCACCGGATGATTCTGTTGTCGGACGCCTATCAGCGAAGCTCGGGCTTTGATGACGCGAGCAATCAGTTGAAGGACGCGGCGAACGACTATCTGTGGCGGTTCCGGGCACAGCGCCTGGAGGCGGAGGTGGTGCGGGACCAGATTCTGGCGGCTTCCGGGTCGCTGAATCGCGCCTTCGGTGGACCGGCCGTCTTTCCGCCGCTTCCGCCCGAATCGTTGGCGCAGATGAAGAACGGCATCTGGGAGCGGCAGGATGACGGCCCAGCGACGTGGCGGCGCAGTGTGTACGTCTACCGCAAGCGTGGCCTTCCCTTCCCTCTGTTTGAAGTGTTCGACCTGCCGGACCAGAACATCACCTGCAACCGCCGCAACACCACTACGGTGCCCACGCAGGCGCTGACACTGCTGAATAATGATTTCGTTTTGAAGCAAGCCTCGCGGTTGGCGGCGCGGATCAGCGAGCAGACGATGGACCCGGCAAAGCGCGTGGAACTGGTTTATCAAGCGACGGTGGCCCGGGCTCCGCTCAAGGCGGAGCGCGAGTTGGCGCTGAAGTATCTGGCAAACGGTGAGCTGGCAGGACTGGCGCATGTTCTGTTTAACACCAGCGAGTTTTTGTATCTGCGATAAGGATCTACCGGATGTCTAGCTTTATCAACCGGCGAGAATTTCTCTACCGCACGGGCGGCGGCTTGAGCGGCGTGGCGTTGAGTTCCCTGCTGCACGCTGAGAATCCGTACGCCGCCAAAGCGCCGCACTTTGCGCCGCGAGCGAAGGCCGTTATCTCGCTGTTTATGTCGGGCGGGGTCAGCCAGGTGGATACGTTTGATCGCAAGCCGATGCTCGACAAGTATGCCGGGCAGCCGATGACGGGCAAGGGCGACATTGTGGTGCGGCAGGGCCATCCGGGTCCACTGATGCCGAGCCCGTTTGCGTGGAAGCGGCATGGGCAGAGCGGTCTTGAGATCAGCGAGCTGTTTCCGCAAGTGGCGGGGCATGCGGACCAACTGGCCGTCATCCGCAGCGTGTGGGGCAAATCGAACGATCACGTACAGGCGCATTATGAGCTGGCCAGCGGCGTGATCCGCATGGGCTACCCCAGCATGGGCAGCTGGCTCACCTACGGCCTGGGAACAGAAAATCAGAGCCTGCCCGCATTTGTCGTGATCTACGACGCCCGCGGCGGCCCCTTCGGCGGCCCGGCGAACTGGACCGCCGGCTACATGCCGGCGGCCTACCAAGGAACGGTGTTGCGATCAGCGGGCGATCCGATTGTGGATCTGCATCCGCCGGCTGGTATGTCGCGCGAGGAGCAGAAGTCACGGCTGGCCTTGCTGGATCAACTGAACCGCCTGGATATGGAGCGCAACCCCGGCAACTCGGAACTGGCGGCGCGCATTTCCGCCTATGAACTCGCTTACCGGATGCAGGGCGCGGCGCCGGAGGCGGTGGATGTCAACCGGGAATCGGAAGCGACCAAGAAGGTCTACGGCTTTGATGATCCCGTGACGGAGCCGTTCGGGCGGCAGTGCCTGATGGCGCGGCGGCTGGTCGAGCGCGGCGTGCGGTTCGTGCAGCTGTATCATGGCGGCCTGGGCAACCAGAACACGGATACGTGGGACGCGCATGAGGACGTGCGGTCCAACCATTTGAAGCACGCCGCGGAAGTGGACCGGCCGATTGCCGGACTGTTGAAGGACTTGGAAGCGCACGGCCTACTGGATTCCACGCTGGTGGTGTGGCATGGGGAGTTTGGGCGGATGCCGATCTCACAGCGCGGTCTGGGCCGTGACCATAATCCGGGCACGATGTCGATGTGGATGGCCGGGGCGAAGATCAAGGGCGGCCAGACGATCGGGGAGAGCGATGAGTTTGGCTACAAGGCGGCCGTCCAGCCCATCTCGGTGAACGATCTGCACGCCACGATCCTGCACCTGACCGGCCTGGACCACAAGCGCCTG
>JBIKMK010000233.1:0-6366 GCA_044359315.1 Bryobacteraceae bacterium
CCGACCGCTACAACCAGGAGGGTGCCGATGAAGTGGTGGTTCTGGACATCACCGCCTCCAGCGACAACCGCCACACGATGGTGGACGTGGTGTTCCGCACGGCGCAGCGCGTCTTTATTCCGCTCACTGTCGGTGGCGGCATCCGCAGCATTATTGATGCGCGCAAGACGCTGGTGGCGGGGGCCGATAAGGTCAGCGTCAACACGGCGGCGGTGAAGCGTCCGGAGTTGATCACGGAGCTGAGCAATGAGTTTGGCGCGCAGGCCGTGGTGCTGGCCATCGACGCGCGGCGGCGCAGCACGGGTGGGTGGAATGTCTTTGTCAAAGGCGGCCGCGAGGACACGGGCATCGATGCGGTGGAATGGGCGGCACGTGGCGAAGAGCTGGGCGCGGGCGAGATTCTATTGACCTCCATGGATACCGACGGCGTGCAGGAAGGCTTTGATTGCGACCTGACGCGCACGGTTTCGCGGGCAACAAAGATCCCCGTCATCGCCTCCGGTGGTGGCGGGCGGCCGGAAGATTTTGAGCGGGTGCTGACCGAAGGCGAAGCCGATGCCGCGCTGGCCGCGTCGATCTTCCACTTTGGCACTTACACCGTGGCCGATCTGAAAGAGTTTCTGGCGAAGAAAGGTGTCCCGGTTCGTCGATGATTATTCCTTGCATTGACTTGATGGGTGGCGAGGTAGTGCAACTGGTCCAGGGGCGCGAGAAGGCGCTGACCGGCGGCACGCCGCAGGAGATGCTGGACAAGTTTGCGGGCTTCAACACGATCCAGGTGATCGACCTCGATGCCGCGATTGGCAGCGGCTTCAACGATGAGCTGGTGGAGTTTCTCGCCCGCCGGGCCAAGTGCCGCATTGGCGGCGGGGTGCGCACGGCGGAGCGCTTTTTCAAGCTGCTGGAGCAGGGCGCGGACCGTGTGATCGTGGGCACGGCCGCCTTCCAGGGCGACGGATTGAACACCGAGTTTCTGAAGCAACTCGACGCCACGCGGGCCGTGATTGCACTCGACTCCAAGGGTGGCCGCATTGTCGTAAAGGGCTGGCGGGAATCGATCAACTTAACGGCGGAAGAAGTGATCGCCCAGCTGACGCCCTATTGCTCAGGCTTTCTGTGCACCTACGTCGACAAAGAAGGCATGATGGCGGGGACGGACCTGGACTGGTTTGCCCGCCTCCGCGCCGCGACGCCGCATGAGATCACGGCCGCCGGTGGCATCACCACTCTTGATGACGTGCGGGCGTTGCTGAAGCTGGACATCCATGCGGCGCTGGGGATGGCTATCTACACCGGGCGATTGTCGCTGGATGAACTGCGCGTGATGAATCAGGCGGCGTGAGCGCCACCGCTCACGCGAAGCATCGAGCGGAAGCGATTGATACACTCTTTCGCGTGACTAGACACGACAGCCGCCGCCAGTTTCTCCAGTGGCTGGCCGCCAGCCCCCTTGCTGCGGCCGCCCAAACCAACGCCCCGTCACCAAACGAGCCGTACCTGTTGAAGAGCCCGCAGGAGGCGATCAACGTGTTGGAGTTTGAGGCGGTGGCCAAGCAGAAGCTGCCCCCGGCTCACTTTGCCTACATGGCGACGGGCGTAGACGACGACGCCACGCTGCGCGCCAATCGGGCGGGCTTCGACAAGTTCAAGCTGCGGCCCCGGCGACTGGTGGACGTGCGCGACCTTGATACGAAGCGGACGCTGTTCGGGTCGACGCTGGAATGCCCGATCATCATCGCACCGACGGGTAACCAGATGGCGTTTCATCCCCAGGCCGAACTGGCGGTGGCCAAGGCGGCGGGCGCCACCAAGACGCAGATGATGTTGTCCACCGTCACCAACACCAAGATCGAAGATGTGATGCGGGCCGTGGCCAGCCCCATCTGGTATCAGCTCTACGCGACGCAGCGTTGGGAAGTGACGGAGCAGTTGGTCCGGCATGCGGAGCAGGCGGGGGCAACGGTGATCGCGCTGACGATCGACACCAACTCCGGACGACGCACGGATACGCTGGAGCGGGCCAAGCGCTACGACACCCGGCAATGTTCGGCCTGCCACACGCCCACCTATGGGTTCAACCGGAAGCCGATGTTCGACGGCATCGACACCAAGGGGCTGACCACGGGCAACCCGGGCATGGACTGGAAGTTTGTCGACAAGCTGCGGCGCTTCACGAAGGTGAAGTTCATCTTGAAGGGGCTGGAGACGGCCGAGGATGCGCGACTGGCGGTGGACACGGGCGTGGATGGGTTGATCGTTTCAAACCACGGCGCGCGCGCCACCGAAACCGGACGCGGCACCATCGAATGTTTGCCGGAAGTGATCGAAGCGGTGGAGGGCCGGATGCCGGTGTTGATCGACGGCGGCTTCCGGCGCGGCACAGACATTTTCAAAGCACTGGCGCTAGGGGCCAGTGCGGTGTGCGTCGGACGCCCCTATCTGTGGGGCTTGGCCAGCTTTGGCCAGCCCGGGGTGGAGCAGGTGCTGCGGCTGCTGCGCACCGAACTGGAGCTGATCATGCGGCAGTGCGGCACCCGGTCGCTGGCCGACATCAAGCCGGCCCACGTGATGCGCGGCTAAGGTCGTTTACGCGGACTGAAGGCGGCCCATCGACTCCTGATACGAGGGCTGCCGGCCTGCGGCCACATCCTCCTGGCGGAGCTGATGAAAACGGGTCAGGGTTTTGTTGGCGGCCGACAGCGCCGCAATGCGGCCCGTGTATTCGGCAAGCTTCTGGCCCGGAAGCGCCCACAGCGCCACGTCATCGGCCAGGACCTTTAGATAGGCGCGCGCGCCGCAGCATCCCAAGCTCAAGGCGGCCCGGCCGGAATTGACGACTTGCGGGACGACGGCGCAAGCCGGACGGCCCATCGCCGGCGGAAAGCCGCCCTCTACCTGCTGAATGGCCTCGCTGATGATCAGCCCGTCGGCCGAATTCGCGAATAGCATGACCACGTCCGGCACCACCGGGCACATCGCCAGTGGCGAATAGAGTACGCGCGACGGCCGGGACGGGAGCACCGGGATCTGTTCCACGTCCTCTTTGCGGGCATATTCCAGTTGGCCCAGCACGGTCAGAACCGTGCTCAACTCGGACGCGTAGTTGGGCGATGGGTCCGCCAGATTGTGGGTGTAGACGCCAATCGAACACATCTCGTGCTGAGGGGCAACGGTGAGGATCGGCTGCCGCGCGGCTTCTTCCCAAAAAACGCAGCCAGCCGCCACACTGCCCTGGAACTGCGGCAAATCCGCCGGCAGCTCAGCCGTGAAGGCTAACGCGATGGGCGGCAACTTGAGGCTCAGCGCGGCACTCAACTGTTCTGAATAAGAAGCGTACTCCATGGATCTCCTCCCCGATATCTGTAGCAGACTTGGCGGTCTGATCGGCCTAGTTCCCCTTCATGAGGAACTCGCCGTTGGTGGTGTTGACGAAAACCGAGAAATTGCTCGATGAGATCGACTCGCCCCACACGACGCGCCAATAAGGGTCCGGGAAACGGTCGGAGGTCTCCAGCACGAAAAAGGCGGGCAGATTGGGGGACTTCTTGATGACGTCCTCCACCTTCTTCACCGCCACTTCCCAAGCCTTGTCGGTATCTGATTTCAGGGCCTCAATGCGAAACGGACGCGCTTGGCGGCTGGGGGTGAAGCCTTCTTCCTGCTGCGCGAAGACATCCTTGTGGAAGCCCTCGCCTTCAACAGCGGACCAGGTGTAGGTGCGGGACTTGCCGCGGCTTTCCGAATAGAAAGTCACCGACCAGACGCCGGCCTTGCCATTCTCGCTCTTCACCGTTTCCAGGTTGATGCTGTGCGCCTTTAAGGGCATGGCATCCTGCGCCCAGCTGGCTCGCGCCATCTGATACGCCTTGAACACGCCGGACAAGCCGGTGGCCGGTTTGGCGGGAACTTCCTTCTTAGGCGGAGGCGGAGGCGTGGAGCAGCCCACCAGCAGGACGAGAGCAGCGGTGGCGACCGCACGGGAGACAAGCATGCTTCCATCTTAGCGCCGTGTCATAATACCGGACAAAGATTCGCTCCGGAGGTGTCCATGCGGCGATTGGCAATTCTGCCGGTTCTGGCAGTTGTTCTCAGTGCACAGTTGAGTGCACAGGCTACGGGTGGCGCGGGCGGTGCCGGAGGCGCAGGCGGCGCGGGCGGCTCGACTGGTGGTTCAACCGGCGGCGCAGCCGGTGGTACTACTGGAACAACTAATCCGGGCTCGACCGGAAACACCCGCCAAGGCGGAAGCATTCCCAACAGCCAGCAACAGCAGCAGCCGATTTTTGAACGGCAGATGCCGGTCTTTCTGTCCGGCAAAGTGATGCTGGACGACGGCACACCGCCGCCGGAGCCCGTCACCATTGAGCGCATCTGCAATGGCGGCTCCCCCCGTCCGGAAGGCTATACCGACTCCAAGGGGCGCTTTTCTATCCAGCTGGGCCAGAACACGCAGATGCTGGCCGACGCCAGCGTGGGCAATGGCAGTGATGACCCCTTCGCACGCAGCGGGGGCGGCATGGGCATGCCCGGCATGAGCAACACCCGCGGCATCAGTGAAAGCGCCTTGATGACGTGCGAGATCCGCGCTTCCCTGCCCGGCTTCCGGGGACAGACCGTGTCGCTGGCGGGCCGCCGTTTCATGGACAACCCGGACATCGGCACCATCATCCTGAAGCGCCTGGGCAAAGTGGAAGGCCGCACCACCAGCATGACGACGCTGGAAGCCCCCAAGGAAGCCAAGAAGTCGTTTGAGAAGGCCATCAATTCGCTGAAGAAGAAGAAGGACAGCGAGGCGGAGAAGGAACTGGAGAAGGCCGTGGAGCTTTACCCCAAGTTCGCCGCAGCCTGGTATGAGCTGGGCGTAATCCGGGAGCGGGCGAACCAGGTTGAACCCGCCAAGGACGCCTACCAGAAGGCTCTAGCCGCCGATGCCAAGTTCATCAAGCCCTACATGCAGCTGGCCGGACTGGCCGCGAAAGAAGCAAAGTGGCAGGACGTGGCCGACACCACGGACCGCGTCATCAAGCTGGACCCGTTTGATTATCCGGGTGCCTACTTCTACAACGCCGTTGCCAACTACAACCTCCAAAAGATGGAGCCCGCCGAAAAGAGCGCTCGCGAAGGCCTGAAGCAGGACGAGCAGCACCGGCTGCCCAAGCTGGCGCACATCCTCGGCATCATTCTGGCCGAGAAGAACGACCTGACCGGTGCGGCGGAGAACATGAAGCTCTACCTGAAGTTTGCCCCGCAGGCCAAGGACGCCGACCTGGTGCGCAACCAACTGTCCCAGGTGGAGAAGATGAGCGCTTCGGCCAAGAACGAGACGGCCGAACCCAAGCCCTAACCCTAAGGTCTTCGGAATGGATCTCCAGTATCTTCAGCAGGCCATCACCCTGGCCGTCCGCAATGTGCAGACTGGCTCAGGCGGCCCGTTTGGCGCGGTCATCACACGGAACGGAGTGATCATTTCCGAAGCCGGCAACACGGTCACCACCAGTTGTGACCCGACGGCTCACGCGGAAGTCAACGCCATCCGCGCCGCCAGTTTGGCGCTGGGCACCTTTGATTTAGAGGGCTGCGAGATCTACTCCAGTTGCGAGCCTTGCCCCATGTGCCTGGGCGCCATCTACTGGGCGCATCTCGACCGCGTCTACTTCGCCGCCACCCGCCACGATGCCGCGTTGGGCGGCTTTGACGATCGCTTGATCTACGACGAGTTCGCGGCAGACTCCAGCCGCCGCCGGATCCCGCTGGTCCACGTGCCCCGTCCCGATGCGCGAGCGCCGTTTGAGGCTTGGTGGCAGCGCGCGGATCGAGTAGCGTATTATCCCCGCCGCCTGGGCCGCACCTCGCAACGGGTCCGCGATGTGCGATGTTACCTATGAATGACCCAACCAGTGCAGGTGTTGTACGGTGGAGCCCATCTTTTCCGCGCCGGGATCGCGCGGCGGGCGGGCGAGGTGGCGCTGAAGGCGCTGGATGAGCATGGCTATCCGCTACCATTGCCGGAAGGCGTGGACGAGCGGCTGCGAGAAAAACTCCAGCGGGAGCCGGTAGAAGATTTCCGGATTGACTTTGAAGATGGCTACGGACACCGCAGCGAGAGTGAGGAGGATGGTCACGCGGCCGCCGCCGCTGATTTGCTGGTGAGCGAAGCGGCCATCCCGGGTGCCCTGCCCCGGCGGATCGGGATCCGGGTGAAGCCTTTTGAAACCGCCACCGAGGATCGCGCCGTGCGGACCCTCGAGATCTTCCTGAAGCGCGAGCTTCCGCGTGGATTTGTGGTGACGTTGCCGAAGATCACCGAGGACGAGCAGGTGTGGCGCTTGTCGAAGCTGCTGAAGCAGCACGAAGGCATCGGCATTG
>JBIKMK010000234.1:0-6363 GCA_044359315.1 Bryobacteraceae bacterium
GCTCGCAATGGTGGGTTGCCAGAAAGCTGCGCCACCCACCGCTGCCGTGGCCGTGTCGGACTACGTGGATGCGCGCACCTGCGCCGGATGTCACGCCGAGATCGCCAAGACGTACCGGCAGACGGGAATGGGGCGGTCGTTTTATCGGGCCACGCCGGACAACATCGCGGCGGGTGACATGGAGAAGAACCCGCGCCTGTATCACGGTCCTTCAGACCGCCACTACCAGTTCATCCGCCGTGGTGATGAGTTCTTTCTGCGGCGTCATCAGGTGGGTTATCAGGGCCGCGAAGACAACGTGGTGGAGAAGCGGATCGACTATGTGACGGGCTCCGGCCATCAATCCCGCAGCTACCTGCACCGGACGCCCGAGAACCGGCTGGTGGAATTGCCGGTGGCCTGGTATGCCGAAAAGGGCGGCAGCTTCGCCATGAGCCCGGGCTACGATTTTGAACGTCACCAGGATTTCCGCCGCCGCATTGGCTACGGCTGCATCTTCTGCCACAACGGCTATCCGCAGATCGAGGCGGGCCGCGATGTTCCGGGCGCGGACCCGGTCTACCCGGAAAAACTGCCCGAAGGCATCGATTGCCAGCGGTGCCACGGACCGGGGCGGGCGCATGTGGAGGCCGCATCCACCAAGGCTGATGCGGAGCGCATCCGCGCTACGGTGCTGAACCCCAAGCGGCTACCGGCGGAGCGGAAGATGGAGGTCTGTGCGCAGTGCCATCTGGAGACGACAACTTTTCCGCTGCCGAACGCGATCCAGCGCTTTGACCGCGGCACGTTCAGCTATCGCCCGGATGAGCCGCTGGCCAACTACATTCTGCATTTCGATCATGCCAAGGGCACCGGCCATGACGACAAGTTCGAGATCGTCAACGGCGTCTACCGGTTGCGTCAGTCGCAGTGTTTCCTCAAGAGCGAAGGTAAATTGCAGTGCACCACTTGTCACGACCCGCACCGCACGCCGCGCGCGGAAGAGGCCGCGGCGCAGTATGCCACGGCGTGCAAGAGTTGCCACACCAGTTCGCACCCGCAGAACAAGGCAATGGCCGCGGGCAACGATTGCACCAGTTGCCACATGCCTAAGCGGCGGACCGAAGATGTGGTGCACGCGGTGGTGACCGATCACAAAATCATGCGGCGGCCTCCGCCCAATCCGCTGGCCCCGCGCGCGGAACGGCATGATATTGAGGGGCAGAGCTATCAAGGGCCCGTTGTGCCGCACTACCCGCCGCAGATCGCGCCGGCAGCAGATCGTGATCTTTATCTCGCCGCAGCGCAGGTGGGGCAGGGAAGCAACCTGAAGGCCGGCTTGGTGCAGTTTGAAGCGGCGCTGAAGCAGCACCAGCCCGCCAACCCTGAGTTCTACTTTGAGCTGGCGCAGGCGTTCGACAAGTCAGGGAGTCGTGAGCGGGCGATCGAGTGGCACCGGCAGGCTTTGCAGCGCAAGGCGGACTTTGTGCCGTCACTGCGGAGCCTGGGTGCGGCGTTGCTGGATGGGGGTGATGTGACCCAGGCGGTGACGACGCTGGAGCGCGCGCGCGACGTGGCTCCCGGTGATGCGGGTGCCCACTATCAGTTGGGCCGCGCGTATCGCCAGATAGGACGGCGTCCGGAGGCGATGGCGGAACTGAAGCGGACGCTGCAACTGGATCCGGAGTATGTTGAGGCGCATAACGCGCTGGGCAATCTGCAACTGGAATCGGGCTTGGCGGCGGAGGCGGAAGCCGAATTCCGCGAGAGCCTTCGGCTGAAGCCGGACTTTGCGGAGGGGCACAACGACCTAGCCAATCTGCTGGCTGGAAGGCAGGATTTTGCGCAAGCGGAACATCACTTTGCCCAAGCCATCAAGCTGGCTCCGGCGCAGGCGGCGACGCGGTTCAACTTTGGGGTCGTGCTGGCCATGCAGCGCCGCTTCCCGGAAGCGCAGAAGCAGTTTGAAGAGGCCGTGAAGGCCGATCCGGCGCGGGTGGAGGCGCTGGATGGATTGGGGAATCTGGCCATGATGCGGCGGGACTTCCGGGGTGCCGTTGGGTACTACCAACGGGCTCTCGAAGCCAAGCCGGACTTTGGCCGGGCGCTGGTGGGCTTGGGGACGGCACTTGGTGCGCAGGGTGACTTTGTGAATGCCCGCCGGTATCTGGAGCGAGCCGCCCAAGCAGGTCAACCCGCGGTGCGGCATGAGGCGGCGGAGCTTCTCCAGAGCCTGCCGCGGTAGCCGCCGATCCACTGGATCGGCATTCCGGTGACGAATCTGTCCCGTGACTCCCGCGCGTCGTCCCGTTTCCTGGCGATGGTTTGTCCGCGGATACTTTCAGCCAACCGGATCATCCAAGTTTCAATCTCTGTGCCATTGAACGTCGGGCAACTCTCAAGCGTTGCATGATGTACTGGACTTAACGTGAGCCCCAACTTACCTGTCATTGCCGAGGCCGCCTTTGAAGAGGCGAAACAGCGGGCAGGAGATTGGATTGTCTGCCGCCCGGGTTGCGATAGCTGTTGCCGCCGGCCATTTGCGATCACCCGGGAAGATGCTGATCGGTTGCGAGCGGTGGCGACGCCCGCCATCGTGGCGCGGGCCGAGGCCGCCTGGGCGCGCATGGAGATGGACTTTCCGGGTGATGCCGCCACCGGTCAACTGACGGAGCGCGAAGACTGGCGCGAATGGTTTTTCAGGCGGTATGAGGGGCTGGCCTGCCCGGCCCTGGACGAAGGGACGGGCGAATGTCTGGTGCATACGCACCGCCCGGTGGCGTGCCGCCTCTACGGTCCGCTGATCACGATTGGCGGACAAACTTCTGACCCTTGCCCGTTATGCTTTTCCGGTGCCAGCGCGGCGGAGATAGAAGCCACTCGCGTGACGGTGGCACTGCCCCCTGGGCCAACGGTGCCGGCCGAGGAGACCATTATCGCGTGGGCGTTCGCTTCCATGAGGCTTCCGTAATCTGGCCGGAAGCATCGGCCGTGAGGCTGTAGTTCACCAGCCGGCCATCGGGCTGTGCCTGACGCCACAGATAAAGCTGCCGTCCGGACAAACCGTTGATAATCTCGTCCGGATCTCCCAGGGTTCGGCGCGCTTCCGGCAGTGTCTTCAGCGCGCGGAGACGAGCGTCAATTGCCCGGCCGTCCTGCTCGTCACGGCGGCGGCGCAGATACTCGCGCCCCAGCGAATAGAGCATCAACGCCAGCAGGCTGCAAATGAGGACAAATGTCTCAAGGACGAGCAACGACGATTTTCCCGAAGTGGCCGGCTTTCTCCATATGGTCGAGCGCCTGCCGCACTTCGTCAAATCCAAAGACGCGATCGATCACGGGCTTTAGATGCGCTAAAGCCATCGCGCGGAGCATCGATTCAAACATTTCGCGGGAGCCGACAAAGATGCCCTTGACGGTGAGGAACTTGTGGAGGATCATGCCGACATTCACTTCGGTGGACAGGCCGCTCAAGTTGCCGATCACGCTGACGCGGCCCCCGCCCCGGGTGGCGATCATTGACTTCACCAGTGTGCCGGCACCACCCACTTCGACGACGTGATCGACGCCGCCGGTCATCTTCAACACTTCTTTGTGCCAGTCGGGCGTTGCGTTGTAGTTGATGACGTGGTCGGCGCCCAGCGCCTTCAGCCGTTCGATCTTGGCATCGTTGCCCGTGGTGGCGATCACGCGGGCCCCATGGAGCCGGGCAAACTGCAAGGCGAATATCGATACTCCGCCGGAGCCGAGCACCAGAATCGTGTCGCCGGCCTTGATCTGGCCCTGGGTGACCACGGAATCCCAGGCCGTTACCGCGGCGCAGGGTAGCGTCGCCGCTTCTTCCAAGGACAGATAGTCGGGCAGCTTCACCAGGCCTTGCGCGTCGAGCACGACTTGCTCAGCCAGTACGCCTTCAATGGCGCCGCCCATGGCCGTCTTGCCGTAGTCGTCGCGATAGTCGCCCGCCAGCCAGCCTTGCATGAAGATGCCGGCCACGCGGTCACCCGGCTTCACACGCGTTACGCCTTCGCCCACTGCCAACACCTCGCCGGTGCCATCGGAGAACGGCGTCATCGGCAGCTTCATCTTGGGGTTGTACTTGCCCTGGATCACCAGCAGATCCCGGTAGTTGAGCGACCAGGCTTTCATCGCCACCAGCGCCTGGCCGGGGCCGGGCTGCGGGTCGGGCTTCTCGATCAGGGAGAGGGCATCGATGCCGAATTGGGGAATGGAGTAAGCGCGCACATCGTCAGCATACGGCAACTGGAACCGCAATGTTCGGATGAAGGGAGGCCAAACGCCAAAAGGCCGGAGCGGCGAACCGTTCCGGCCTGGATGGTCTTGACTTGAGGTGAATGGTCTAGAAGAACACGGCCAGCGTCAGGTTCATCAGCGGCTGGCCGCCGAGGGAAGCGGTGCGTGGATCGCTGGATACTTTGCCGAAGGTGCGGGGATTGCGGAAGTCCACGGTGTTGGTGGGCGGGTTGAAGTTGTAGGTCTTCAGCGCATTCTGGAAGTCCCAGCGCAGCTGAGCGCTAAAGCGTTCGCCGAACTTGAAGTTCTTTTGGGCCGACACCTGGCTCCACAGTAGCGGCAGGCCGGTGATCATATTGCGGCCCATGTTGCCGACGGTAAACGCTGCCGGATAGGCAAAGTTGTCGAGACCGTTTTGCCCGCCATTGAACACCGTATTGATGTTCTGGACATTGAAGCGGTCACCGCCCAGATCGCGCCAATTGTCGCGAATCGCGGGCTTACCCACCACGTTCGGGCGGCGGTTGCCGGCGAAGGTGGGGAAGTAATTGAACGGGCTGCCGTCAAAGCTGAATGAGAGCGGATTGCCGCTTTCCACGGTTTGGATCCAGGACAGTTCCAATCCGCCAAAGATCCACTTCTTCCAGCCGGACTGGGCCCACTTCTGGCCCGGGCCGAAGGGCAGCTCATAGTTGGCGGTCAACAGCCAGCGGTGGCTGCGGTCGTAGCCGGCGCGGCCTTTCTCCAGTCCGCGATTCTGCAGCGGGGCCACACCGGATCCGTCGTTGTCGTTGTCCTGCGAGTTGATCGCCTTGGACAGCGTGTAGAACGTGGATAGGAAGAACCCGCGCGACATGCGCTTCTCCAGCTTGATCGTCCCGGAGTGGAACGTCGAGTGGCCGAAGTTGGACCGCATCCGGACGTCGCCGAAGGCCGAGTAGGGCCGGAAGTTCTGGGCGGCGGCCAGCACCGCATTCTGCTGTGCCGGGTTCCCGGCAAAGTAGTCGATGGGGAAGCTGTTGGCCTGCCAGCGCTCCACTAACCCCACGCCGGAAGAGCCCTGATAGCTGAAGTCGAGCACGTAGTCCTTGCGGAATTCGTATTGCACGCCGGTGTTGAAGTTCAGGACGTAGGGATTGCGCAAATTCTGATCCCACCATTCGACATTGCGGGAGCCGAAGTTGCTGCCCACGAACAGCGCCGTTTGGTTCTGGTTGACGTTGAAGCGGATGGGGTTTGGTCCTTGGCTGAGGCGGTAGACGGGCGTGGGATCGCCCGGGGCCGCTTGCTGGTTGGCCGTTGCAATGTATTCGTCGTAGTTGCCGCGCTGCATGGGGAACTTCACGTCCACCGTGTACATCCCGAAGCCGCCGCGGAAGACGAACTTCTGCAAGGGGTGCCAGGCGAACCCGATGCGCGGGTTGAAATTGTTGTTGTCGCGGCGATTGAGGCCGCCGGTGGGGTGAGTGATGGCGCCCGGCCGGCCCGTCAGCGGGTCCGTGGCGCGGGGATCGAAATTGCTCATCGCCCCGTTCTTGGTGGTGAAGGGGTTCTCATTGGAGTACCGCAGTCCAATGTTCAAAGTCAGAGTGGGCAAAAGCTTCCAGTCGTCCTGGATGTAGAAGCTATGAATCGCCGAGCGGGGTAGCCAACTGGTCAACTCCTGGGTGAAAAGGCCTTGGCTGACCGACCCGGTGAGGAAACCAGCGAAGGTGTTGCCCGTGTTCGGGATGGCCACTCCGTTGGGTTGCAACCCTGCCGTGACGCCCCCAAACGAGAAGCTGGCGGGACGGGCGTAGTTGGCGGAGTTGAGCCGGAACTGGAGGATCTCGTAGCCGAACTTGAAGGCGTGAGTGCCACGGATATACGTCGTGTCGTTGCGGAACGAATAAGTCTCATTCACCAACTTGCCGGGCGTGGCTCCGGAGATGCCGTAGAGCGAATCGGCGCTGTCGCGGTTCCCCGAACCGAAAGCTGGCATCAAGGAGGGGTCGAGGTTGGGTATCCCCAACTGCGACGCCCAGTTCTGGCCAAAGCCAGGCACTGAAGTATCGTTGCGGCGGCGGTAGTAGCCGACGCGAGAGTCGTTCACCAAGGCCGGGCTTGCTACCCACGTGTATCCCAGTGACG
>JBIKMK010000235.1:0-6354 GCA_044359315.1 Bryobacteraceae bacterium
CGTGTCGAAGCTGAGGTTCTCACCGCCCAACTGCTTCAGCATGCGGTCCACAATCTTGCGGCCCTGATCGGGGCCAAAGGCGGCCACCAGCACCTTGCGCGCGTACTCGACACCGCCCTTCAGGACGTAGTCGCGCGCCAACTGCATATTGTAGAACTCATCGAGGATCGATTCGGCCTGCTCGGCGGAGATCGATTGCGCGCGGGCCATCTCCTGGCCCACCCGGTGCGCCTCATCCTCGGTGAGATTCTTCAGGACGTTGGCCGAGACTTCTTCACCCAGCGTGATCAAGAGAATGGCCGCCTTTCTGGCGCCCATGATCTGGACCGCTTGCTTGGTGTCGTCGCTGTTGTTGATCATTGGGGGTTCCTGTCCTTGGCCTGACCGCCTGGCCTAGCGAGCCAGATCATCCTGCTCCAACCAGTTGCGGAGAATGTAGGCGACACCGGCCGGATCCTTCTTGGCTTCCTCGGTGAGGTGGCGCGTGAGCACTTCCGCCTTGTTCGTCGTCGGGCCAGGCAGAGGAGCCAGCGGCGGCCTCCCCGCTTCCAGCCTCGCCCGCTGCTCCGCCACCTGCTCTGCGATCGACTTGGTGGGGTGGTTGGGGTTGATCATGGTCGAATCGGCTTCGGAGTCCGCTTCCAGTGCCGGGACTCCCCCGGTGGTTCCCGGTGCACCCTCACTGGACAACGCCGCCGCAGCCGCCGCCTTGGCCTTCGCCTTGGCCGCCTTCTTCTTCTTGAAGCGGAGGAACAAGAAGACCGCCGCGCCAATCAGGACCAGCAACAGCGCCACCGCCACCAGCAGCAGAATCTTGGTGTCACGCAACGGTCCCGGCACCCAGGCCGGTAGCGGCAGCACTGGCAGCTGAATACCAAATAGAGCGTTGGGATTGGGGGCCCCTTGCGTTCCCGGAGCGCCTTGGGCTCCCGGCGTGGCCACCACGGGCGCCGGCGGCGCGGGCGGCGGCTCCTGTTGCAGCGTCGCCTCAAACGGCAGCGCCAGCACGGAGATCGTGTCACCCCGTGGCAGCGAGACACCCGCCGTGGCCGCCACCAGTTCCTTGATCTTATCCAGCGTTTCCTGGGTGGGCGGTTCCAGGATGCGCTTGGCCTTGGGGCCCGCGCCCTCCCACCGCAAGTTGTGGTCCACCAGCACCGAGACCGACAGCCGCTTGATCGACCCCAGTGGCATATTCAAACGCCGGATCGTGCGGGAGGACTGGTAGTTGGTGGTCTCATTCCGGCGCGAGGCGTTCTTGCCCGATTCGCCCGGACGAGCCGGAGGTCGCGGCAGATTGGAAGGAGTACCCGGCACGCCAGAAGGTGTGGTGGACCCACTGAAATCCTCACTGCGCTGCTGGTTGGTCATGACGGAGCGTTCCGGGTCAAACCGTTCTTCGCTCTGTTCGCCACTGGAGAAATCGATCTCGGCGCTTACACCAGCGCGGTAATGGTTCGCTCCCAACTGAGCGAGCTGGTCATTTACCTTCACCAGCAGGTCATCTTCGATCTTGGTCCGGTAGCGGATCTGCGCTTCGTCGGGCTCCGGAATGCTGGGCTGGCCCGGCTTCTTGGGCTTGGCCAGCAGGTTGCCGTGCATGTCGACCACGGTGATGTTTTCCGGCTGCAAGCCTTCGACAGCACTGGCGGTGAGTAGAGAGATGCCCAGTGCGCGTTGAGGAGCCAGAGTCTCACCGGTCTTCAGCTTCAGCATGATGCTGGCTTTGGCCGGCTGGCGCTGGTCAGCAAACATCGACTCCTTGGACAGTGACAAGTGGACCCGGGCCGATTCCACTTCGGCCATCCCCATGATGGTGCGAGCCAGTTCCCCTTCCTGCGCGCGGCGGTAGTTTACTTTCTCGGCAAAATCCGTGATGCCCAGGTTGGGCTTGTCAAATAGCTCATAGCCCATGCCCGACTTGAGGATGCCTTCGGCAGCCAGTTCGATCCGCAGCTCATCCACTTTCTCCGACGGCACCAGAATCGTGCCGCCTTTGTTTTCCAGCTTGAACTCGACGTTCTGCTCCCGCAGACGGACCAGCACCTTGGCTGCTTCTTCGTCACTCAACTTGGCGAACAGCACCTTGTAGTTGCGGGCGGTGTTCCAGTTGGTTAAGAAATACATGCCAACCGCAATGGCCACGAAGGCCACCACAATGGAGATCTTCTGACGTAGCGAGAGTTTATCGAGGAGCCGTCGGAGCTGGTCCATGGCAGTAGTTCGCGTCTCAGGTCACCCCGGCCAGGCCATGCCCGGACGGTGCTTGAAAAAAGACTAGAGCTGCATCCTCATGACTTCCTGGTAGGCCGACACCACCTTGTTGCGCACTTGCATGAACAGGTCAAACGACAGTTCCGCTTTCTGCATGGCCAGGGCCACTTGATGCAGTTCCTCGCCTTCCCCGTTCAGGAACCGCTCCGTTGATTGAACAGAAGCCTGACCCACCGCCTCCACGGCATTGATGGACGCTTTCAAGTACGAGCCGAAATCCCCCGACGTCGCTGCCTGGGCTTCGCCCGCGCCCTTGATGGCATCAACAGCCGGGGCTTTGATGGTGTCGATGACATGACGGATGGGGGAGATGGGATTCATGTGGCGGCTACTTCATCAGGTCAATCGACCGCAAGATCATGTCGCGCGCGGCGGTAAAGGCGGCCGCATTGGCCTGGTAACCGCGGTTGGCGTTCATCAGATCCACCATTTCCTCGGCCGGATTCAGGCGAGGAAATGCCACATAGCCCGTCTCATCCGCGTCGGGATGGCCAGGCACATAGCGCCGTTCCGGCTCGCGGTTGTCGGTGCGAATCTCGCTCACCCGGACGCCTTGGGGCCCGCCGCCGCCGTCCAGATTATCGGTGTAGATGGCGGAAAACGGAGTGGTCTGTTCGGCGCTCTCAAAGACCACGTCGCGCCGCCGGTAGGGCCCGCCGTCGGGAGTCCGGGTGGTTTCGGCGTTGGCCAGATTCTCCACCAGCACTTCCGCGCGCTGCCGCTGCGACGACATGCCGGAACCGGAAACAGACAGCAGTTGGAACAAGCTCATTAGCTACGTCCTTCCTGAATGGCAGACTTCAGCGCCCGGAACTGGCCCTTCAGCATGGTCTGCGCCGCGTTGAAGCGCAGCCCGGTCTCGGACAACAGGCGCGTCTCGCGGTCCATGCTGACGTTGTTGCCGTCATTCTTCACCGCCAAGCCCTGCGCCTCAATCACATCCGGCTTGGAGCCTTCCAGCGCCGATAGATACTCAAACTGAAAATCAATGTCCTTGGTCTTGTAGCCGGGCGTGTCTACGTTGGCGATGTTGGAGGCCACCAGCTTCTGGCGGGTGCTCAACAGGTCCATATAATGCGCAAGTTTTCCAGCAAGAGGGTCTAGCATGGCAAATCCGTCCCACAGAGTAGAGGCTCAAAACATCCGAGCCGCAGAGTGGCTCATGAGCTTGTATCGGCGAACCGGGTACCGGGCTTTAGAAGGAGTTTCGCCTTAAGGTGTGGGGCTCGCCTCACCTAGACCGGGAGGCGGTGGTGCGGCGGGCCAATCGGGCTCAGACGGACGGAGTAAACAGCTACACTACCGTTGTGATTGCTACGATTGTGCTCGCCAGCCTCTCCGCCGCCACGTATGACCAACGGGTCAGCGCCGTCACGGGGACACCCGGCTTTGCCGCCCTCTGGGATTTCGTCAAGCGAGATCCGGCCGACCAGCGCTTTGACGCCTGGAAAAGCCCTGGCGATCAGACTGACTTTCGCCTGGATGCGGTGAACTACGTCCGGGACTACTGGGGCGAGGGCCGGGCCGCGACTTATGCCGACGTTCCGGTGGTGAATGAAGGGCCTTTTGGGAAGGCCATTCATCTGTCCACGCAAACCGACCCCACGTTCCGGCCCCTGCTGATGGTGCCCCGGAGCCGTCTGCGTGGCAGCCGCATCGATGTCCACGGTCCGGGCCGCAGCGTCACGCTGGTGGTTTGGCTGAAGCGTCTGGCGGATAGTGGCAACCACGCGGTGGCCGGCATCTGGCATGAAGGGACCGATCTTCGCGAGCGCGGGCCGGAGGCCAAACGCGTAGAACGCGGCCAGCGCCAGTACGCCATCTTCAGCGGTCTGGCCGCCAACAATGGAGCTAGCGCGGCCCACGTTTCCGAGAATGGTGCCAGTTCGTTTGGCGACAAGTTCGCCCGCAACATCAGTGTCACGCCGGAGAAGATTCCGGTGGGCGAATGGACGGCGGTGGCGCTGGTATTCGATAACCGGCGCGACACGGTCACCTCCTATGTGGACGGCAAGGCCACCGAATACTGGATTCCCGACCCGGCCGCCCACCCGTTTTTCCAGTGGCCGGCCGGCGCGTGGGCACGGGGCGAATACCGTCCACCCAAGGGTTTCGTCCGGACAGAGAAAGGCAAGCTGGCGGCGCTGAAGGTGAATCCGTTCTGGTTTCCGCATGATCTCTATACGCCGGCCGCGGATGCCGGGGGGCCGTTCACGATTGGCCGGGTTATCCACATGGGCCGCAACGGCACGTCTCCGGGCCTGATCGGCGGCGTGGCAGTGTTCGACCGAGCACTGAGCCCGCGGCAGATTCGCCGATTGAGTGAGTTGGCGCGCTAGGTGGGCCGCTGCTTTCGTCCTACCGATTTATCGCCCAATACGTTTTTCTCCGCATCGCACCTTCCGGCCTATACTATGAGGCATGGCGTTCCTGGTCGATGAGTCCCACTTGCCCGCCATCCTCACCGTCGGCCCCATGACCGACGAAGCCTTCGCCCAACTTTGCGCCGAGCATCCCGACCTCAACCTGGAACTGTCCTCTTCGGGTGAACTGATCATCATGCCGCAGACTTACACTTGGACCGGCGCCCGCAACAACGAGATCAGCCGCCAACTCGCCAATTGGGCCCGGCAGGACAAGCGGGGCATTGCTTTTGACTCGTCCACGGGATGGCTGCTACCGAACACGGCGCGCCGCTCACCGGACGCCGCCTGGATCTTGAAGAGCCGCATTAAGGACCTGGACCCGGCGGCCTTCAGCCGCTATTGGCCGGTGTGTCCGAACTTCGTGATCGAACTGCGCTCCCAGTCGGACAAACCGCGGGCGCTGCGGGAGAAGATGGTGGAGTGGCTGGCCAACGGGGCGCAGTTGGGCTGGCTGATTGAACCCGACGCCAGAACGGTCGAGATCTATCGGCCTGGATTCGAGGCGGAGACGCGAGGTGGTGCGTCTTCTGTGGCAGGAGAGGGTCCGGTGGCGGGATTTGTGCTGGATCTCCTGCTGGTGTGGGACCCCCTGGCCGAGTAGCTGGGCGTCAATAGAAACCGGGATACGCAGTCATCATCTCGGAGGCCTGCTCCAGGGCCGCGCCGATCTGAATCAGCTCGCCTTTTCCGATGCCAGGGCAGAAGGACGCGGTTTGCCGCCACTGTTTCCGGTCTCCGACGAGTTCCGGCCAGAACGGGAACAGGCGGCATTGCACGGGTTTCACCGGGTGGATGGAGCAGCCGCCATCTTTCAGGAAGTGGCACTGGGCCGTGCCCTTGGGCTTTCGCATCCGGCGCTGGTGGGCGGTGCGGTAGATGTACTGCTTTTCAAAAGCGGCCTTGGTGACGCCCAAGAAACGAGTGGCGTTGCGGATGTCGGCCTCGGTGAAGTAGACATAGCCCGTCACTTCACAGCACTTGGTGCAGCCGGGCTGGCAGGTGAACTGGAGCGTTCCGGACGCGCCTGGGCCGGCCACGGCTACATCTCGCCGGCCAGTTCCAGCATCCGCTTCATGGAGCGGTGCGAGGCCGGCAGGTTGATCGCCTGGGGCTTCAGCGTGTGGGTTTCCAGGCCAATCATCCCGGCAAAGTTGTCGCGTTCAAGCGCCCGGAAGATGCCTTCCCAATCGACCAGCTTCGGTTCCTTGTCGCCACCCCAATCCTTACCGAGCAGACCTTCGGCTTTCACCTGGACGTTCAGCAGGCGCGCCTTGGGGATCTTCGCGTAGCCGTTCGGGAAAACGTCCATTTCGCCCAGGCCGACGGAGTTCTGCGGGTCCCAGTTCAGCATCAGCCCCGGGACCTTGTCCAGCAGCGCCACAGTCTCGGCGGTGGTGCCGGTGTTGGTGGAGTATTCGTTCTCGATGCAGATGGTGACGCCGGCATTGGCGGCCATGTTCACCATGCCGGTGTAGGCTTCCACCAGCTTGGGCAGCATGGTGGCGGGCTGGGCGACACGCCAGAAGGAGAACCCGCGCACTTTGCGGACATTGAGGGCGTGGGCGGCCTCGATGGTTTGATTCAGCACGTCATTGCGCTGGGCGTAGAGCTTGGCCGGGGTGAGGCCTTCCTTGGCATAGAGGTTTTCATAGAA
>JBIKMK010000321.1:0-5336 GCA_044359315.1 Bryobacteraceae bacterium
AAGCCGGCGCCCACATCGGCACCATGCCGTTCAAAGTTGTCGACATGCTGTTCAACCACCCCTTGACCGACAAGGGACTGGAACAGTTCCTCAAAGACCATGCGAAGGCCTTCCAGTCTTCCGGTCAATAACCACCTAACCCACGAATACTTACTTAGGAGCATTCCATGAAGAAGCTAATTGCCAGTCTCGTCCTCGCCGGTGCCCTCACGGCCACGGCCACCATCGCCGCGGAACGGCCCAAGACCGTGATCCACGTGATCAACGTCCGCTTTAAGAAGGAAGCCTCCAAGGCCGACATCGACAAGGCCCTCAACGGCGCCGCGGAAATGGCCTACCCCGGCCTGAAGCGCGTCTGGCTGAAGGGCATCAAGAACCAGATCGCTGAGTTCCCGAACATGATCGTGATGGAGTTCGAGAGCGAAGACTCCTTGAAGAAGTACGCCGGTTCGGACGCCCAGAAGAAGTGGTACGCCCTCTACGACAAGGTCCGCGACGAGAGCCGCACCAACGACAACACCAACTAGTTTCGGGCGCTGAAGGCGCTTGAGTGATCAAAGGACCAGTTCGCGCCCCGTCGGGTGTTGACTGGTCCTTTTTCTTTTCCGGAGGCCAGTTTCCCGGGTCTCCGTGTGAAGCCGTAGCCGATGCTATTCTTCACCCATATGTCCAATGTCCTTATCACCGGCTGCAGCATGGGGATCGGCTATGCCACGGCTCTCGAATTGGCCCGCGCCGGCCACCGCGTTTTCGCCACGATGCGGACTCCGGCCAAGGCACCGCAACTGGCGGAGCTTGCCGCAGCTGAGACGCTTCCTTTAGAGGTGATGACACTGGACGTCGATTCCGACGATTCTGTCCGCGCCTGTTTTGCGGCCATCGCGGAGCCGATTGATGTGTTGGTCAACAATGCGGGGATCGAAGTCCACGGGTCAGTGGAAGAGCTGCCGATGGAGTCCGTCATCGCCGTCATGAACACCAACTACTTCGGAACCGTTCGCTGCATGCAGGCGGTTCTCCCGCAGATGCGTGCGCGCCGCGAGGGTTGCATCATCAACGTCAGCTCCATCGGAGGCCGCCTTAGCCACTCTCCGATGGGTGCCTACTGCGCCTCCAAGTTTGCCGTTGAAGCGATCACCGAGTCACTGGCCGGCGAGGTGAAGCCGTTCAACATTCGGGTGGCACTAGTGGAGCCGGGAATTCAGGACACGCGCATGGCCCGCAACATCGGCGATGCACCTCCGTCCCTCTATCCCCAACCCGCCCGCTTCGGTCGCCTGTTCCAGGCATCGCTCGCCAACCCGGTACCACCCGAGGCTTCCGCCACACTCATCCGCAGCATCATCGAAAGCGGCACGTGGCAGCTACGCCATCTGCCCGGCCCCAACGCCGCGCCCTTCGTTGGCTGGCGGGCATCGCTGAACGATGAGCAGTGGGTAGACTGGAACGCCCTCGATGACGACTCCTGGTACGCCGCCGTAGAGCGCGATTTCGGGATCAAGGCGCGGCCCTAAGCCGTAGCTCTAGGCCAACAAGTCCGTCACCACTTTGCCCTTGCCATCCCGCGTCACATAGACCGGGCGTTTCTCGGTGATGTAGGCCGTATCCGCTGGGATGCCCATGGCGCGGTAGAGGGTGGCGTGCAGGTCTTCAATGCCGATCGGGTTCTTGATCGTTTTGCACGGACGCTCCGGCGCGGTTTCGCCGTAGAGATAGCCGCGCTTCATGCCGCCGCCGAACAGCAGTACGCTGCCCGCGTCGGTGAAGTGGCGGTGCATGCCGTAGTGCTTGGTGCTGTTGATGATGTCCGGCACATCCACCTGGTTCTTGACGAGATTGCCCGGCTTGCCTTCCATCATCATGTCGCGGCCGAACTCGCTGGCGAGCACGATCAGCGTGCGGTTCAGCAGCCCGCGCTCTTCGAGGTCGCGCACCAGCTGCGCAATCGGCCGGTCGATCTGCCGCTTCATCTCCACCACGCGCTCATGCCCGTTCTCGTGCGTGTCCCAGTGGCGGAAGGGAACATATTCGGTGGTGACTTCGATAAACCGCGCGCCCGCCTCCGTCAGCCGCCGGGCGAGCAGACAGCCCTGGCCGAAGCGGCCGGTGTTGTAGCGGTCAAAGCTGGCCTTGGGTTCCAGCGACAGGTCAAACGCCTTGGCCGACGCTGAATCCAGCAGCCGGTGCGCCGATTCCACCGAACGCAAAAGCGACTCCTTCTGGAACCCGCCCGCCTGCTGCAACGGCGAGTTCTTCGTCAACTGCCGCCACAGCTCCCGGCGGCTCTGGAAACGCTTGTCGCCCAGCTCCTTCAGCGGCCTGACGCTTGACGCCGCGTCCTCCGGGTTCACGATCATGAACGGGCCATGCTCCGCCCCCAGGAAGCCCGCCGTGTGGAACGCCTTCACCGCCTGGCTTTCCGCGCCGATCTCCATGTCCTGCCCGACATCAATAAACGCCGGCATCTCCGCATTGCGCGGCCCCAGCGTCTTTGAGATCATCGCGCCAATATGCGCCATCGCCACCGTCTGCGGTGGAGCGTAGCCCGTATGCCAGTGGTACTGATGCCGCGAATGCAGGATGAACCCTAAGTCCGCCGCCTGATAGCTGCGGATCAGCGTGCCGCGATCCATCACTTGGGCGATGTTCTCCAGGCCCTCAGTGAGCTTGATATTGTCGACCACCGTATCAATCGGCTTAAAGGTAGACAGCACCTGATTCGATGGCGTGCCCGGCGCGTAAGGCGTATAGCGCTTGGGGTCAAACGTCTCCGTCTGCGCCATCCCACCACCCATCCACAGCACGATCATCGTGTCCGCAGTGGGCGTCAGCTTCTGTTCTGAAGCCTGCAACGCGGGCCCGGAAGCCGCTGCCAGAGTGGAGAGAAAAGTTCGCCGGTCCATGGTGATCATTGCTTTATCTCCTCCTACGGAATCAACTGAAATTCGGGCGTCATCGACAAGGCCCACACGAGATCCGCCAACTCCTCCGGAGTCTCGGTCCGCAGCAACCGCAGCTCACGCGGCAGCGGGTCGCGCCCCATCGCATGCTGGAAGACCCGCTTTGCCAACTGGGCCTTCGTGGTCTCCGCCAGCGGTGCCGGCCGCTGTTCGGCCACCGGTACCAGTTGCTGATAGTTCGGCTTTTCGGCAAAGACAAAGAACCGCACCGAAGGATTGATATCACTGCGGTGCACCGAAGGGTCGACACGCACGGAGGCCTTGAAGCGATCAAGATTCTTGCCCGTCAGCTCCACCACCTTGGTCGAGACCGCACCGGTTTCGATAGTCCCGAAGGCGTCCGTGGTCCAGTTGGTTTTCACCATGTCCGCCGCGTACGATCCCGCGTCGGCCACCACCAGATACAGCTCCTTCAAGCCCGCCACCGGCAGGTCGATCGCCACCGGCTTGGTGTCGCCGCGCATCACCAGTGAGTCAAATAGCGGCTTCGGCGACGGCGGCAGCTGCCCCAGCATCCGCCTAGCCCCGCGATGGACCAACTGGTAGAGATCCTTGCCATTCACCAGTTCCAGCGCCTGCAGCGTGGTGGCTTCGGTGGCCCGCTCCGTGATCACCTGATCCCGGAAAGGCCGTCCCAGCGCGCGGCTCAGCGGTGAAGAAGCCAGCCGAGCTTCGCGCACGTAGCGTGCCTCGCGCGAGTTGTTCAATTGCAGCACCGGCCACTCGCCCGTGATCGCCGAGATGCTGTCGATGAACTGCTCGGCCGTCACCCGCCGGATGGCCGGGCCGCGAAACACTGCCTCTGGCTGCGCCACCGAAGGCAGCTGATAAGCCTTCGAACTGATGATGGTCGAGATTAGCCACTGCATATCGTAACCGTGCTCCACGAAATCGCTGGTCAGCCTGTCCAGAATCTCCGGCGACCACGGTTCCTGGTCCATGTCATCGACCGGCTCAACGATGCCGCGTCCCAGCAGCTTGGCCCAAATCCGGTTCACCATCGTGCGCGGCGTGCGGCCGTTGCGTGGATCGGTGAAGATGTCGGCGGCCACCGCGCGGCGCTCGTTCAGCGTCTCACCCGCGGGCCGGTCCAGTTGCGGATAGAGGAAGTGCGCGGTGGTGTGCTCACCCGTCGCCGCATCGCAGCGGACCAGTTCCAGCTTGGGGTCCGGTGAAAAGTAGGCGGCCAGGCCATAGGCCTGCTTCAGCTTCCACTTGCTGATAAAGCTGTCGTGGCAGGAGTTGCACTTCAGGTTGATCCCCAGAAATACCTGCGCTGTGTTCTGCGCCGCCTGGATCCACGGCATCTGCGAAGCATTGGCTTCGCCGCGCCAGTTGACGCCACGAATGAAGCCTTCCGGATCCGTTTTCTCGCGCGGGTTCAAAAGCGTGCGCAACATCCGGTCAAACGGCATGTTGTCGGAAAGCGCCTGCTTCAGCCACGGGCTGATCGAAAGCCGGTCGCCACCGTAGGTGCCAAAGCGGTCCTCATTGCGCAACAGGTCGTTCCAGTAGGAGAGCCAATGCTCGGAAGTATTCTCCCGATGGGCCAGCAGTTGCCGCACCAGACGGCCGCGCTTGTCGGCACCCTTGTCACTAGTGAACTCACGCAACTGCTCCGGCGAGGGGAGAAAGCCCCACAAGTCCAAATAGACCCGCCGCGCAAAGACGGCGTCGGCCACTGGGGCAGCCGTCACGCCATTCTTCTTCAGGTACGCATCCAGCAGTTCCTCGAAAGTCGCCGCGGGCTTGGTCAACTCCAGCGGCGCCACAAACCGCCGCTTGGCCGCGGCCGCCGTCGGCGCGGACCGCGCCCCCTGGTCAATCCAAGTCCGCAACACGGCCACTTCGCGCTCATTCAACGGCGCGCCGACAGGTGGCATCACGGGCTTGATCTCACCGTTCACCCGCCGCACCAACAGGCTTTCGCCCCCTTCGCCCGGCACCACTGCCGCCCCGCTGCGCCCACCATCCAGCACGCTCTGATAATCCCGCAGCGACAATCCGCCGGAGCGCTTATCCCCGCCATGGCAAGCAAAACACTTAGCCGCCAGCACCGGATGCACATCCCGCTGATAATCCACCTGCGCCCACGCCGCCGGAGCCACGGCCAGCGCCCCCAGCATCACCAAAGCAAAGCAACGCACCGCCAAAGCGAAAACACTCTTGGTCACGCTATAATTCTATAGTTAAGCCACGCGTGCGGTGAGGTGCGAGAGTGGTTGAATCGGGCGGTCTCGAAAACCGTTAAAGGAGCAATCCTTTCGAGGGTTCGAATCCCTCCCTCTCCGCAGCCGATGGGCGAGTGCTGAAATTGGCAGACAGGCGGGTCTCAGAAGCCCGTGTTCGCAAGGACGTGTGGGTTCAAGTCCCACC
>JBIKMK010000236.1:0-6243 GCA_044359315.1 Bryobacteraceae bacterium
TGCCAGTCGATTGTCGCGCGGCAGGCCGATATGTTCGACGATGGGCTGGACCAGTTACGTCCGATGATGATCAAAGATGTCGCCGAAGAGATTGGCGTGCATCCGTCCACGGTCAGCCGGGCCGTGGCCAATAAGTATTGCCATACGCCCCAGGGAGTTTTTGAGCTGCGCTTCTTTTTCTCGGAAGCCGTGCAGGGGCCATCCGGTGCGGAGGTGCCGCTACTGATCCTGAAACGCAGAGTCAAGAAGATGATTGAAGAAGAGGACCCGGCGCACCCGCTCACCGACGAGCAGCTCACCGCCATGCTTTCCGCCGAAGGCATTGACGTGACGCGGCGCACCGTGGCCAAGTATCGTGAAGACATGCACATTCCCTCGACGCACCAGCGCCGGGTGAAGAATTGATAGGTTTCTTATGCAGATCCTGATGACAGGTAAGACGCAGGAGTTCTCGGCTGAACAGACCAAGAAACTCACTGCCCGATTCGCGAAAGTCTCGAAGTTAGTGGATGGCCGCGGCGAAAAAGGTGTACACGTCATTTTTTCAAGCCAACGCCACCTCACGCGGGCCGAAGCGACGCTAAACTACATGGGCCATTCGGCCGTGGGCCACGAAACGGACGCCGATCCGTACAAGGCCTTGTGCGGCTCGCTGGAGAAGCTGGAAAAGCAGGTAGTCAAGCTGCGGACCAAGTGGCGCGACATTGGCCGCAACGGCCACCTGGCGGCACCGGAACCGGAGGCGAAAGCCACCAAGAAGACCGGCGCGGCCGCCAAGGCCCCGGCCCCGAAGTTGCCCGCGCGCGAACCGGCGGCGGAGGTGGGCCAGGAGATCCGGCGGGTAGCCGTCAGCAGCCGCCGCAAGCCGATGACGGTGGAAGAAGCCGTGCTGGCCATCCGGCCGCGCGACCTCTATCTGGCGTTCCGGGATGCCGATTCTGACAAGGTGAGTGTGCTGATCCGGCGGCCAGATGGGCAATTCGATCTCATCGAAGGGTAAACGGACTTTGGCCAAGCCGCCGGGCGAACTGGTGATCATCACCGGCCTAAGCGGCTCCGGCAAGGCCACGGTGTTGCGCGCCCTGGAGGACCTGGGCTACTACGCCGTGGACCACTTGCCGGTGGACCTGATCCCCACGTTTGCCGACCTCACGCAGCAGGCCAAGGGCATCGCGCGCGCGGCCCTGGTGATCGATGTCCGCGAAGGGGAGGCGTTGCAACGCTTCCCTGAGGTCTTCGCTGACCTGAAGGAGCGCCTCCGCACGACGCTGGTGTTTCTGGAAGCCGACGCAGCCGCGCTGAAGCGGCGCTTTTCTGAAACGCGCCGTCCGCACCCGCTGGGCCGCCAAAGCTCGATCGACAAACTGATCAAGGCCGAGATCAAAAGCTTGGCGCCTATTCGCGCCTTGGCCGATCCGGTGATCAACACGACGCGCCTCACGGGGCATGACCTGCGGCGCCTGGTGGAGGAGAAGTTCGGAGGCGTCCGTAAGCCCTCTTCGGTGGCCATCTCGGTGATTAGCTTTGGCTTCAAGAATGGACTGCCCTCCGATGCCGACCTGGTTTTCGACGTCCGCTTTTTGCCCAATCCCAATTACGTGCCGGAACTGCGCAAGAAGAACGGCAAGGACCCGGCGGTGGCTGAGTTTGTCCGGAAGTACCCGCAAACCCAGGAGTTCATCCAACGCGTGACCGAACTGCTGCACTACCTGCTGCCTCACTACGTCCAGGAAGGCAAAAGCTACCTCACCATTGCGTTTGGTTGCACCGGCGGACACCACCGCTCCGTCATGATCGCCGACGAAGTCTGCACCCGGCTGGCCAAGCTCGGCTTTGACGCCCGCAGTGCCCACCGGGATATCCGCAAAGCCTACTAGACGACACCGACCAGAACGATTGCCCGCATAATGATAATGAGCTATCATTACCTCCATGCGGCTCGCTGTCCTTGCTCTCGCCATCTTCCTGCCGGTCTTCGCCGGTTCCTTGTTGAATGAGGGCGGCGTCCACGGCACGGTCTCGGACCCCAGTGGGGCCCGGGTATCCGGCGCGGCGGTTCATCTACTGAATCCGATCTCCGGCCATGAGCGGAAGCTATCCACCGGACCTCAGGGTGAGTTCCAGCTACTGGGACTGCCGCCGAACACCTATCACCTGACAGTGCAGCGAGATGGCTTTGAGCCTTATGAAGCGGACCTGACGGTGAGAAGCGCCGTACCGGTGCAACTGGAAATCAAGCTGACCGTGGTCGGGGGGCGGAGTGAGGTTCGCGTGGAGGCCTATGGCACCGACGTCATCGAAAACGTCCCCTACGCGCACTACGACGCCGACCGCAAGTCGTTTTCCAAACTGCCCACCATATCGCCCGCCTCCGGCCTCAGCGACGCGATTACGATGGCGGCCCCGGGCGTGGTGGCCGATTCCAATGGCTTCTTCCATCCGCTGGGCGACCACGCGCAGGCGGGCTTTCTGGTAGATGGCCAACCGATCACGGACCAGCAGTCCAAGCAGTTCTCGACGCAGATGCCCTTGAATGCCTTCGAATCGATGGAGCTGATTACCGGGGGCGCCAACGCTGAGTACGGCGACAAAACTTCCTTGGTGATCAACGCGCAGACGCGTTCCGGGCTGGCCAGCAGCCGGCCCTTCGGAAATTTCAACACGCAGTATGGCAGTTTCGGAACGGTAGGCCAGGAGACAGATTTCGGCTTTGGCGGCAAGAAGTTCGGCAACTTCCTGGTGGCCAATGCCAGCCGCAGCGGCCGGTTTCTGGATACCCCGGAGTTCCGCCCGTTGCACGCCATTGGCAACTCGCAGGTGATTTATGACCGGATGGACTACCGCCTGAATGACCGCAACGCCTTCCGTCTGGGGATCTTTGGCGCGCGCAACTGGTTCCAGGTGCCGAATTCTCTGGAACAGCTTTCGCAAGACCAGCGCCAACAATCCACCACCTTCAGCGTCTCACCCGGCTTCACCCAGGTGCTCAGCCCGCGCGCCTTGTGGAATGTCAACGCCTTCTTCCGCCGAGACCAACTGGGCTATTTCCCGAGCCGCAATCCGGAAGACGACGCCCCGGCTTCTGTATCGCAGGACCGTCAGTTGACGCATGGCGGCGCGCGCGGAGAGGTGGCTTATGTGCGCGGCCGGCACAACGTGAAGGTGGGTGCGCAACTGATGCAGACCCGGCTGAACGAGCGCTTTTCGCTGACCAGCGCCGATGAAGAGATCGGCCGCATCCGGTTCAATGGGCGCGGCACCGTCAACCAGTTCGCCTTCTTCGCGCAGGACTCCATCACACTGGGTGCCCTGACGCTGAACGTCGGGCTTCGCGTGGACCGGTACCGCGGGTTCTCCCAGGCCACCATGGCCCAGCCCCGGGTGGGCGCTTCCTACCTGATCAAGCCCACTGGCACCATCCTGCGCTACGCGTACTCGCGCACCATGGAAACGCCCTACAACGAGAACCTGGTGCTGGCGAGTTCCGGTAGCCAGGCCATCCCGGTGGGCCGCCGGAATCAGCACAATCTCGGGGTGCAGCAGGCGCTGGGCCGGTGGGCCCAGGTGGATGCGGATTACTTCTGGAAGGACACACGCAACGCCTTCGACTTTGAATCACTGTTCAATACGCCGATCTTTTTCCCCGTCGCCTTGCAGCGTTCGCGTGTCGATGGCCTTGCTTTCCGCTTCGCCACCGCCACGTTCAAAGGCATCCAGGCTTTCACGACCATCGGCACCGCCCGCGCCCGCTACCAGGGGCCGAGCATTGGCGGAGCGCCTTACGGCCACGAGGAAGAGGAAGAAGGCGACCCGTCCGCAGTGTTCCGGATCGACCACGACCAGAAGTTTCAGCAGACCACCTTTGTCCGCTACCAGTACAAGGGCGGCCCGTGGGTGGGCTTCACATGGCGCTACGACTCCGGCCTGGTGACGGGCGCAATCAGCGGGGCCGATGATGCGCTGGCGCTCTCCGGAGCCCAGCAAGCTGCGATGGGCCTGTTCTGCGGCAACACCTTCGCCCGGCCCGGGGCACCGATTGAGAGCTGCGGTGCCCAGGCATTGGGCGCCACCCGGGTTCGCATCCCGGCGGAAGGTACCTACGATGCTGACCACAACCCCGGACGCATCGCTCCCCGTCACCTGTTCAACTTAAGCGCGGGCACCGACAATCTATTCAAAAAGGAGCGCTACCGGACAACCTTGAAGTTCACCGCGGTCAACCTCAGCAACCGGGTGGCGCTCTACAACTTTCTGTCTGTTTTCGCCGGGACACACTTTGTCACGCCGCGCGCCTACACGGCGCAGATTGGCTTTTCGTTTTAGAGCCCTTCTCCGTCTTGCAGGTGGTTCGCCTAGCCCCATGCGTGAGCTTAGGGCTCTGTTCGGACCCCACGCCTAGCCCCATGCGTCAGCTTGGGGCCCTGTTCGGACCTTTGCCTAGCCCCATGCGTCAGCTTGGGGCTCTGTTCGGGTCCGGGAGAAAGCCCCAAGCTCACGCATGGGGCTAGATACCTTGTGGGTGCCAAGAAACGTTAGCGGCGGCTAAAACAGGACTTCGCAATCGGGCCGGGCCTGGCGAAGTTCGGCGACGGCTTTGGCGGTCACTCCCGTGCCATGCAGGTCAACCCGCTTCAGCGACTTCCAGCCGATCAGGATGGGAACCACTTCATCGGTGACCCGCTTGGCGCGTTCCAGGCTCAACTGCTCCAGCGCCAGGCTGGCCCGTAACGTCTCCACGCCGCGCGCGGTGACGCTGGTGCCGCCCATGCGCAATTCCCGCAGGTTCTTGACCGAGGCAATCGCTGACAGCCCCAGGTCTGTGACGCTGACTTGCCAGAGGCCGGAATCGGTGCGCTGTGATCCGCTGACGTCCAAATAAACCAAGCCGGGCATCAGGCGGACGGCCTGCAAACCGACATCGGTCAGCTTATTGCCACCAATGGTCAGCTCTCTCAGTTTGGGCAACGTGGAGAGCAGTTCTATCCCGTTGTCGGTGATCTGGGCATAGCCCGCATCGACGCTCTCCACCGCCGGCAGTGCCCCCAGATAGGCCAGCGTCGTATCGGTGATCTTGGTGCCGCGCAGGTTCACCCGGCGCAGATTCTTCCACGCCTTTACCGCCGACATTCCTTCGTCGGTGATGAACTCCGAGTAGTAGAGATTCAGCTCCGCGACGCTCTTCAGCGGGGTCAGTCGTTGCAGCCCCTGGTCGCTGATGCGGGTCATGGAAAGATCCAGCCGCGCTAGTGCCGGCAGCTTGGCCAGTTCCGGCAGATCGGCATCGGTCACCCAACTGGAGCGTAGGTCCACGCTGGTAACGCGGCCTTGGGCATCCTGCGCCACCGTTCCGCCAGCGCGCGGAATCCAGGCGGCCGGATCAGCGGCCAGCACTGTCAGTACGACTGCGGAAATCAACTGCCCCTCCGGTTGGGGAGCCGCGAATCGCGATCCCAGACGATCTTGCAGGCCGGCAGCTCTGCCGCCAGTTTGGCGTGGCCCTGTTCAGAAACCAGCGTGTGATAGAGATTCAGCGATGTCAGCCGCTTGGCCGAGGCCAACGGCAACAGGCCCGCATCGGAAATCGTAGCGGAATCAAGATGCAGTTCCCGCAGTTGGGGCAGTGCCGCCAGCAACTTCAGCCCGTCATCGTTCAGCGCCGTGTAGTCCAGGTTGACCGCTTCCAGGTTCGTCAGCGAGGCCAGCACCGCAGCGGAGGCCTGGCCGAACCGTGTCCGGACCGCTTCAAAGCGGCGCAGCGCCACCAGCGCGCGCAGCGGTTCCAGCCCCTTGTCGGTGAAGCGGCCATGATTTAACAGTAGCTCCCGCAACTGCACCATGGCGGCCAAATGGACCAGCCCTTTGTCGCCTACGTCGGTTCCGGTCAGGTCGAGAGCGGTCAGGCTTGTCTGCTGCTTCAACGTCACCAGGCCCGCGTCGGTGATCTCGGTATAGGCCAGGCCCAGCTTCTCCAATTGGGGCAAGTGAACCAGCGCGAAATCCTTGATCGGTACCGACGTCAGATCCAGCTGCTTCAGCGCGGCCAGGTTGGTCAATACCGCCAAGCCCGGCCCGCGGAGGATGGTTCCTGAAAGGTTCAGCCGCTCCAGGTTGCGCAGGCCTTTCAGAGCGGGCAGACCCCGGTCCGATACGGTTGTCGCGGCCAGATTCAGGCTCTTCAGCGTGGTCAGCCGGGCGATCGTTTCCAGTCCCAGGTCGCCGATCTCGGTGGCCTCAAGACTGAGA
>JBIKMK010000237.1:0-6241 GCA_044359315.1 Bryobacteraceae bacterium
TGGGTTTGCGGTCCGTCGAAGTCCGGGTGGCCGGTCCTGGTGCGGGTCGTGAATCGGCTGTCCGTGCGCTCTCCAGCGCCGGCATCGACGTTCGCAACATCAAGGATTGCACGCCGATTCCGCACAACGGCTGCCGTCCCCCCAAGCGCCGCCGCGTATAACGCTGGCATCGCCACCGGGTATAGTTTCTGGCCCTTCACCAGTGGTGAAGGGCGCCTTAAGAGGAAGCAGGAAGAAGGCGTTAGCCAACGCCGTAAACTGCACCGCCTCTTTCCTTGTCTTGCGCTAATCCGCAAGCCCTGGCAAGAGCACTGGTAGAGTAGGAGAAGATATGGCTCGTTATATTGGCCCCGTTTGCCGGCAGTGTCGGCGCGAAGGCATCAAGTTGTTCCTCAAGGGTGAGCGCTGCTACACCGAAAAGTGCGCCATCGAAAAGCGCAACTACGTCCCCGGCCAGCACGGCAAGGACCGCAAGCCAAAGAAGATTGTCGGCTACGGCCTGCAGCTCCGCGAAAAGCAGAAGGCCAAGCGCTACTACGGCCTGGGCGAGACGCAGTTCCGCAATCTGTTCGAGAAGGCCGCCATCATGAAGGGCGTCACCGGCGACAACATGATCAACATGTTGGAGCGCCGCCTGGACAACGTGGTCTACCGCCTCGGTTTTGCCACCTCCCGCCGTCAGGCCCGCCAGATTGTCCGTCACGGTCACATCTCGGTGGACGGCCAGCGCGTCGACATCCCGTCGTTCGTCGTCCGCGCCGGTGAAGCCATCGCCGTCGTTGAGAAGTCCAAGAAGAACCCCACCATCCTCGCCAACCTGGAGACCACGGCCCATGCGCCCACTCCCAACTGGTTGGAAGTGGACCGCGCGTTGTTGACCGCGAAGGTCGTTTCCGTACCGCAGCGTAGCGATCTGGTTCAGATTGAACTGAACGAACAGTTGATCGTCGAATTGTATTCGAAGTAGGCATTGCCAGGCGGCCGGTCCCGTTTCAAATGGGACCGGCCTTGGGCTGTTAAGGAGGCTCCATGTTTAAAGGATTCCAGAAACCCAAGCGGCTCGTGGCCAATACCGAGACGCTGACTGAGCGGTTCGGTAGCTTTACCGCGCAGCCGTTCGAACGCGGCTTCGGCACCACGGTGGGCGTTGGCCTGCGTCGCGTGCTGTTGAGCTCGATTGAAGGCGCTGCTATCACCGCCGTCCGGATCGAAGGCGTCGCTCACGAATTTTCTCCCATCCCGGGCGTCACCGAAGATGCCACCGACATCATCCTGAATCTGAAGCAGATTCCGTTTAAGATGATGACCGACACCGTCAAGACCGTCCGTCTCCGTGTCGACAAGGGCGGGGAAGTGCTTTCCGGTCAGATTGAAACCGATGCCGATGTGGAAGTGCTGGACCGGCATATGCACATCGCCACGGTCGGCGAAGGCGGCAAGCTGGACATCGAGATGCGCCTGAAGGTGGGCCGCGGCTACGTTTCCCAGGACCGCAATTTCGACGAAGATCTGCCGCTCGGCTATATCCCGATCGACTCCGTCCATTCGCCCGTCCGCAAGGTGAACTTCCTGGTGGAAGCGGCGCGTCTGGGCCAGATGACCGATTTCGACAAGCTGACGCTGGAAGTTTGGACCAACGGTGCCATCTCCCCGCAGGATGCGGTGGGCCAGGCGTCCAAGTTGCTGAAGGATCACATGACGATCTTCATCAACTTCGAAGAGACCACCGAAGTCACCGAAGAGCCGGTGGAGCGCGCCGCGGGCCACATGAGCGAAGTGCTCAACCGCAGCGTGGAAGAATTGGAACTTTCGGTCCGCAGCTACAACTGCTTGAAGAACGCCAACATCCAGACCATTGGCGACCTGGTGCAGAAGTCCGAGGCGGAGATGCTCCGTACCAAGAACTTCGGCCGTAAGTCGCTGAATGAAATCAAGGAAATTCTGGGTGGCTTGGGGCTCGGGTTCGGCATGAAGGCGGATGCGGCCGGGCGGCTGGTGTTGCCGGCGGGCGGCAGTTCTCCGGCGGACTACAGCGAAGCGGCGGCGGGTGAAGAATAACTTTTGGAGTAAGTGGGTAAAGAACAATGAGACATCGGGTAGGCGGGTACAAACTTAAGCGCGACAAGGGTTCGCGTAACTCACTCCTCAAGGGGCTGGTCACCAGCATCATCGAGCACGAGCGCATCATCACTACCATTCCCAAGGCCAAGGCCGTTCAGCCGCTCGTGGAGCGGATGATCACCCTCGCCAAGGAAGGCACGCTGCACTCACGCCGTCAGGCGGCGGGTTTCCTGGAAACTCCGGCCAGCGTGAAGAAGCTGTTCGATAAGTTGGGCGCTCGCTTTGGCCAGCGCAATGGCGGCTACACCCGCATTGTGAAGCTGGGCTGGCGCAAGGGCGACGGGGCGGAGCAGGCCATGATCGAGTTCGTCGGTTCGGAACTGGTGAAGCGTGCGGCCGATCGTGCCAAGCGCCGCGAAGACCGGCTGAAGGCCATGCGTGAAGGCCGCGAAGGCGAAGGCGGCGAAGAGAGCTAAACCTCTCCTTCATTCTCAAATCGGCACAGGCCCGGAGGCGGATTCCCGCTTCCGGGCTTTTTCCATTCTGCGGCGCCGGCGCGGATTCGATACGCTAGTTGCCATTGCCTTTTCCAACTATCACGGCTCGCCCCCTGTTTGACCCCCAGCGCGAGGAACTCCGTTTTCTCCCGGAGTGCCCGCGCCTCCTGCAGAACTTCCCCGCCTCCTATCCGGTTCTCGCGTGGGTAGGTATTCAGCATGGCGCGGATTCCGGAGTCGGTAGTCTGAACCTGTTACGGCTCGACACACTCTCCAATACCTGCTACCTGTTGCCGGGCCGCCCGGGCTTCTTTGCCGAAACCCAACAACCCGGCGTCGTCGTCGTCGGGCTTGATCGCCGCCTGGTGCTATTTGATCTGGAAGCCAATCAGCTCACCGAGACCGGCATCAGCCTGGAGGTCGACGATCGCACCTTGATCAACGATGGCCTGGCGGTGCCAGGCGGGCTGCTGTTTGGAACCAAGCACCTTAGCTTTGCTGAACCGAAAGCAGCGCTCTACTACTGGGAGTCGGCTACCAATCAGTTGCGGCAAGTGTTGGGTGAGCAGATCTGCTCAAACGGCAAACATGTGACCGGGGGGCCCGACGGCTCCGTGCTGATTGACACCGATTCCATCCCCAAAGCCATCACCCGCTATCGCTTCTCCGGCTGGATAGACGGGCTTCAAGATAAAACACTCGTCTGCGCCCCCGACTCGCTGCCCGGCTTCCCGGACGGCATGCGGGTAACGGCGAATGGCGAAAGCGCCGTGGTGGCCTTCTACAACCCGGAGGCAACCCCTTATGGGCGCGCAAGAGAGATCCGGCTGGCCGATGGGGAAGTGCTCACGGAATGGCAGCTCCCGGGCTCGCCGCGGGTCACGTGCCCGGAGCTACTGCTGCTCAATGGCCGTGTCCAGGCGATCTTCACCACCGCGGTGGAGGGCATGAACTCTGAACTCCGGGCCCAGTGCCCCGACGCGGGCACCCTCTTCATCGCCGACGCCCCGTTCTCACAGGCCCCTCCCCCACCGCCCCTGGTGGATGTCACACTGCTCTCGCGCTAAACGCGACACCGGCCGCAAGACGGAGTGCTGGCTCCAGCTACGGCCGGCCAGCGCCCGGAGCGGCTACAAAGCGGTAGCCAATGCCGCGGACCGTCAACAGGTGGCGGGGGCGCGCGGGTTCGTCCTCCAGGTACCGGCGCAGGCGCACAATGAAGTTGTCGATGGCGCGCGTGTCCGTGTCTTCGTGGACGCCCCACACTTCATCGAGCAGTGTCTTGCGGGAAACCGTTTGCCCGTCGTGGTCCGCCAGGTAGCGCAGCAGGTCGGCCTCCATGCGCGTCAAGGGCGTGGTCTTGCCCTGGTCGCGCAGCTCCAGGTTTTCAAAGTCGATGGCGCGGCCATTCACTTCGATCACATTGCGCGCCACTGGGGCCAGCCACTCCCTGCGGCGCAACAAGCCACCGACCCGCGCCAGCAGGATGGCCAACTCAAACGGTTTGGCCAGATAGTCATCCGCACCGGACTCAAAGCCCTTCAGCACGTCCTGTGCCTGTCCCCGCGCGGTCAGCATCAGGGTAGGAATAAAGTTGCCGGACGCGCGCAACCGGGTGGCCACTTCAAAGCCATTGATGCCGGGTAGCATCACGTCCAGCACCAGCAGATCGAACCGGTCGGCCGCCAGCCGCTCCAGGCCGGCTTCGCCCGTCTCTGCCAAGTCCACTTGATAGCCCTCGGCCTCGAGGTTGAACTTCAGGCCTTCGGCCAGGTGCTGCTCATCTTCCACCACCAGAATGCGGCTCATGTCGCACTCCGGGCCAGTTGGGCATCAGCCGCCAGCGCCGGGGCGGCCGGCAGCTCCAGGGTGAACGTGCTGCCTGCGCCGGTGCCGGCGCTCTCAGCATACGCGCGGCCTCCATGCCGCCGGGCGATGGAATAGACCAGAAACAGCCCCAACCCCGTCCCCTTCACCCGCTGCGTGATGGAGCCCGGGATGCGGTAGAAGCGCTTGAAGATCTGCTTCAGCTCCGTGGCTGGAATGCCCACGCCTTCGTCGCGCACGCGAATGGTCACCTTGTCAGGCCCGAGTTGGGCCAATTGGACCCGCACGCGCACGTCGCCGGCGGAGTACTTCACGGCGTTGTCCAGCAGATTGGAAACCGCCGCCTTCAGTTCCTCCGGGTCGCCCTGCACGGCGGGGACGTCGATTTCCGTGAACTCCACCGCATCGTCCGGCAGGTGGTGGCGTACCCGAGCCAAGCCGATGCATTCCCGCACTAGGTCAGTGAGATTGATGCGGGTCTTCTGCGAGACACGCTTGGCGGAACCGGTGCGGCTGGCCTGCAAAACCTGCTCCACCGTGCCCAGCAGGCGGTCTGAATCGGCCAGCATGATCTTGTAGAACTCGCGCCGCTTGGTCGGGTCCGGCTCCCGCGCTTCCAGCGTCTGCAGGTAAAGGCGGATCGAGGCGATGGGTGTCTTCAGCTCGTGCGTGACCGAGTTGATGAAGGCGTCATGCTGTTCATTCCGGCGGATCTCGCGGATCAGGAAGATGGTGTTCAACGCCAGGCCCGCAATCAGCAGCGCGAAAAACAGGATGCCCAGCACCAGCATCACACCGGTCCGCCAGTTGATCACGATCCAGCCGATGTTCAACGCCACGGCCAGCACCATCGTGACAATGCCCAGGATGGTGAAGAATACGATCGACCGGCGTCGCGTGCGTCCCACGGCTATAGTGTAGTGGGTCCGGTGCCGATTGCGCCTTGGGGGCGGCCGGCCGCCGGATGGCGGACTAAGTTGCTATCCTCGACGCCAGTGGGACTCTGCCGTTCTTCTCTCGCGATTTTGTTTACGTCTGCCTTCGCGCTGGTGGCTCAACCGGTCAGCTTCACGCGCGACGTGCAGCCGCTACTGGCGGCCAAGTGCGTGGCCTGTCATCAGGCGGCCAACCGCTCTGGCGGGTTGTCCTTGAGCAGTTTTGCCGGCCTCAAGACAGGCGGCGCCCATGGTCCGTCGATTCGCGCGGGCGCGGTAACGGAGAACCCTCTGCTGGCCTACATCACCGGTACGCCACCGCTCATGCCCAAAGCGGGGCCGCCGCTCACCCCGGATCAAGTGAGTCTCATCCGGCGCTGGCTTGAACAAGGGGCCCAAGATGATTCCGGCGGCGCCACGGATGAGACGTGGTGGTCTCTGCGGGCGCTGCGCCGCCCGCCCGTTCCGCCCATGGGGAATGGAGCCCGGACCGTGATGGATGCCTTTGTCCACGCCAAGCTGCAGCAGAACCAGTTGACGCCCTCGCCCGAGGCGGACCGCCGCACGTTGATCCGGCGGCTCTATTTTGATCTGCACGGCCTGCCGCCCTCACCCGATGAAGTGGTGGCGTTTGTGCAGGACCGTTCGCCCACCGCTTACGAATCCCTGGTGGACCGGTTGCTGGCCTCGCCTCGCTATGGCGAACGCTGGGCCCGGCATTGGCTCGACATCGTGCACTATGGCGATTCGCATGGCTACGACAAAGACAAGCCCCGCCCCAACTCCTGGCCTTATCGCGACTATGTCATCAGCGCGCTGAATGCCGACAAGCCGTATGCGCGGTTCGTCCGGGAGCAAATTGCCGGCGACGTGCTTTACCCCGATGACGCCCGCGCTATGGAGGCCACCGGATTCCTGGCG
>JBIKMK010000238.1:0-6239 GCA_044359315.1 Bryobacteraceae bacterium
CAGCCTGGCGTATGATGCGCCACGCAACGTGCTCTACTTGGCCGATGCCGGCAACATCCGGATCCGCAAGGTGGACTTGACGACGCAGATCGTCACCACGGTTGCCGGAAATGGCGTCAACGGCTATTCAGGCGACGGCGGACCGGCCACGTCGGCTAGCTTCCGGTCACTCTACACGGGCGCATTGGCCGTGGACAGCCTGGGCAATCTCTACATCAGCGATAACGATGCCTGTGTCATCCGGCTGGTCAACCCATCCGGCCTGATCTCGACGCTAGCGGGCAACGGATCCTGCGGTACGCCCACTAGCGGCCTGCAGGCCAACACTCAAAGCATCGGCCTGCCGCAGGGTTTGGCCGTTGACATTGCGGGCAATGTCTACTTCTCGGACCGCTTCACGAGCAATGTCTACCGGGTTGGCCTGGATGGCATCTTGACGTCACTGAACGCCGGCTGCTGCGCCGGTGGCGACGGCGGCCCCTTCTCGGCCGCCCGGCTCTTCAGCCCGCAAGGTCTGTACGTTAGCCCCACCACGGGCACGCTGTACATTGCAGATCAGGAAAACCACCGCGTCCGCGCGGTGATCGGCCTGGCCCCAACTACCGGTACGGGCCGGCTGACGCTGCTGCCCCTGACCTACACCAGTCCGGTTCAGAATACCGCCTACCTGGGTGGTACGTCACTCCCCGTGGTGGGTGGCACCGGTACGGGCCGGGTGTTTAGTGTCATCGGAGGCGCGCTGCCCTCCGGCATCACCATGGATTCCTCGAATGGCCGGATCGTCGGCACGCCCACCGTCAGCGGCACGTTTAGCTTTACGGCGCAGGTGACGGAGCCGGGTGGCCGGACAGCCGTGGGCGTGTACTCGATTCTTGTGCTGCCGCCCTTAGGCACCAGCGTGGCCTTTACGGTTATGCCGAATAGCACGACTTTGGCTGGCCAAGTGTTCGGCGTAGTGCCCGCCGTGGCGGTGGGCCCGGCGGTGGCGGGGGTCCAGGTGAGCCTTAGCTTAATGGGCGGCGGCGGTGCGGTACTTTCCGGCCCCACGTCGGCCCTCACCAATGCCGCCGGCTCCGCCACCTTCCCCGGGCTGAGTATCGATAGGGCCGGCGATGGCTACCGGCTGTTGGCGACACTCACCAACGGCAACACTGGCCTCTCCAACAGTTTCAACATCCTTGGAGCTCCCAGCAGCATCGCGACTGCAGCGGGAACGGCATTCATCAACACGGCCACCGGAGTGGCCACCTCGGTGCAGCTGAATCCGGAAGAAGGTTTGCTCTACGATGCCGCCAACAACGCGCTGTTGATCTCCGATAGCCGCAGCCATCGCGTGGTCTCGGTCTCGCTGGCCACGGGTGCGCTCACCAACAAGTTTGGCACCGGCGGCCCGAGCGGCTTTTCGGGCGACGGCGGCCAAGCTAGCGCCGCCAAGCTGAACTTCCCGCTAGGCATGACGCGGGACAGTGCCGGGAATATCTATCTCGTCGATGGCGTCAGCCGCATCCGCCGGATCACGCCTGCCGGGGTGATCTCCACCATCGCCGGCAATGGCTCCATGGGCTATTCGGGTGATGGCGGCCAGGCTACGGCGGCTGGCATGAACCCCACCAGTGTTGCCTTCAGTTCTTCGGCCAACGCGCTCTACGTTGCCGATCACAGCAACCACCGGGTCCGGAGGATCGACCTCGCCACCGGTGTGATCTCCACCGTCGCCGGGAACGGCACGGCGGGCTTCTCCGGCGACGGCAGTGCCGCCACGGCGGCCCAATTGAACTGGCCGGTCTACGTGGCGGTGGATCTCGGTGGCAGCCTCATCATCTCCGATCACATGAACTCCCGCATCCGGAAGGTCACCTTCCCCGACGGCAACATCGTGACGATCGTGGGCAGTACCCCCTGTGGTGCCTTGGGCGACGGCGGGGCGGCGGCGCTCGGCAGTCTTTGCCATCCCCGAGGGATCTTCCTGGACAATGCCGACAACCTCTTCATCGCGGACATGTCTAACCATCGGGTCCGCAAAGTGGCGGGGGGGGGCATCACGACGGTGGCGGGCAACGGCACCATCGACTTTGTTCCCGATGGTGGCCTAGCCACCGCCAATAGCGTCTATGAACCGCGCAACATCACGCTCGATGCCACGGGTAACCTCTACATCAACGAAGGCGGTACTAACCGCGTACGCAGGGTGAATGCCATTATCAATAGCATCTCCACCATCGCCGGAACCGGCTCCTGGAGCTTCTCGGGCGACGGAGGCGGTGCGGTGAGCGCCAGCTTCCGGGCGCTGCGTGGGATTACCTTCGACGGTTCCGGCAACTACTACGTGGCCGATTCCCGCAACTTCCGCATCCGTCGCGTGACGCCATCCGGCACCGTGAGTACGGTGGCGGGCAGCGGCCAGATCGGTTTCTCCGGTGACGGCGGCGCGGCGGTGGCGGCCCGCTTCGGCGTGGACGCGAATGCTGTCGTTTCCACGGTGGGCGGCACGCTCTACATCGCCGACTACTCCAATGATCGCGTCCGCAGAGTTAGCGGAGGCAGCATCACCACTTTTGCGGGTGGAGGGGGCTCGACGGCGGATAACATTCCCGCCACCACCGCCTTGATTAGCCGCCCGCGCGGCTTGGCGCTCGACCCCAACCGGAACCTACTCTACATCAGCTACAACGACTCGCAGATCGCAAGGGTCGACCTGGCTTCGGGCAACCTCTCAGCCGTGTCGGGGATCGCCGGAAACAATGGAACCGGGATACCGGGCGTAGCGGCAACCTCACCGGTGGGCATCCCGGAGAGCCTGGCGGTGGACCCGATGGGCAACCTCTACGTGGCTGACCTCGCCAACTCGCGCATCTACCGGATCACGCCCGGCGGCATCCTGAGCATCCTAGCCGGTAACGGCACCAGGGGGGCCGGCGGTGTCGGTGGTCCGGCCTTGGCCGCCCAGGTCAGCAACCCGTCCGGCCTCTACGCGGATGGCAGTGGGGTGCTCTACGTCAGCGACCACGGCAACAACACGGTCCGCCGCATCGGTGCGGATGCCCCGTCCACAGTGACAGCGATCGTCAATCCCGGCTTCGGTTCGACGGGTGACGGTGGCCCAGCCAGCTTGGCCAGCGTGTCAATTCCGTGGGGGCTGGCGGCCAATCCGGCAGGCGATCTGTTCATTGTCGATGACGGTGATACGTCGCGTGTCCGTCGAATCTACGGCGCGGCTTTAAGCTCGATTCCCGTGCGCCTCACCATCACCACCACCGCCTTCAATTTGGAAGTCGGCGGAGTGCCGGTTCCTGGGAGCTCGATTGTCCAGGCCGTGGGTGGCACGGGGGCGCGAACTTGGGAGGCCACCGGGCTCCCGCCCAGCATGAGCATCAATCCCTCAACGGGCGCAATCACCGGGACCTTCCCCTCCCCGCTGGGGCCGACCACGTTGACCTTCACGGTGACGGTGACAGATTCGCTGGGCCAAACGACCAGCGGCCTGGTCCGGCAGCCGTTGACGATGCCTTAAGGCTCGGCGGCCAAGCTGGAGGCCCTGACGACGGCGTTCAGGCTGCCACCGCCCATTTGCTCAGCCCGGGCCGGTGTCACCGTGGACGCCGGCAATGTCTTTATCTCGGAAACCAGAAACAACCGGGAGAGTAGGCACCAACAACGTCATCGCGTCACTCAGAGTGACGGCCGCGGGCAAGTCTCCAGGGGCATCTTTACGCTCGCGGTGCAGCCCTAGGGCCACCTCTGGCAGCTAACAACAAGGCTCCCGGTCTCCTCCGGGGGCCTTGTTTCATTTGGCGGCCGGGCCATCGTGGATTACAATTGTGCCCGTCGGATGCTACCGCGTGTACATCCCGCAACAAAGTGATTGACACCCGTCATCATTTCCCTATACTTGAATAGGATTTGAACAGAAGACAGAGGCTAAGTGACAACAATCGTGCAGATTGTTGCTTACCCAAAGCCCGATAGTCGGTTTGGGACGGAGGGTACGCGTGGCTGGATACGCGGCAATCGGCGCGGTCGGTCGAAGCATTGAGCGGTTGATCCGGTTATGGTTTGAACGCGAGGACCCTGTTCCGGTAGCCGGAACAACCACGCGAGTTCACCTGGCCACCACCGACGACTTTGCCCCCGCTAATTTTCCCACCCGCGTCGGTACGCCGGCCTTAACCGTTTTCCTTTACCGGGTTGACTTCAACCATGCGATGCGCGCCGCCTGGTCCGCATCCGGCAGTCAGACCGGACGTGCCGTGCTGCCGCTGGACCTGCATTTTCTGTTAACCGCCTGGGCGGATAACGCCGAATTTGAACATCGCATACTCGGCCGGGCGATGCAGTGCATTGAAGCGCACCCCGTTCTGTCTGGTCCGTTGCTGCATGAATCAGGTGGCTGGGCACCGCACGAGAGCGTCCAGGTGGTGGCCGACGAGATCACGACCGAGGCCGTCATGCGGACCTTCGATTCGCTCCCCACCGATTACCGCCTGAGTGTTCCTTATATGGCCCGCGTTGCGCGTATCGAGGCGGCGGAGCCGCTGGCCGGGCCGGTGACGACGGTGTTGTTGGGTTCCACGCCGGAGGCCACACTGTGACCACCATTGCCAGCCGGTATGTGGTCAGCCGTCACCAGCTCGCCATCGGCATTGAGCCGGTGGACGCGGTCCGTGGCCAGCGTTATCGGCAACCCTTGCAATTAACCGATGACCGGGCGCCGCTGGGAGGTGTGCAGATTCCCGTGGACCGGCACGGGTCCGGGTTGCACGCCCTGCGGTACCAGTTGGGGGTCGCGCCGCCGGCATTTAGTGTACGCGTGTTTGACGGAGCCGAATCTCTCTATGCGCCGTCTCAGGATCGCCGCCGTTGTGTGCCGCGCCGCTTCACTGTCCCCTTGCGGACGGCCGTACAGGCGGATCTGAACCCGGCCGGAGATCGGGTGCGCCGCCTCAGCCTGTTCCCCGGTGCCGCCTACGAAACCACGGAGGCCATCACGGGCTTGCGCGGCACCGTCACTCGCGCGGGAGCGCCCTTCCGGTGGTGCCGGGTTGAGGCCCGGCGCGGAACAACGGTTGTGGGCCGGGCCCACGGCGACGATCGCGGTGAGTTCCTGCTGCTGCTCGATTCCCGCTCAGCCGGTGTCGGCGATCTGGTGGAGCCTTTTGTCTTCAGCGTCCGCATCTTTGGCTTGGCGGCGCCGGCGGTGCCGGTTTCGCTCGACCGGCCTTCTATTGACCCTCTGTGGGATCTTCCGCTCGAGGTTCTGCCCAGTTTTGGCTTGGCGGACACGGTTTCCACCGGCGAAGCCTTGCCCGCTGGATATAGCGAATTGTTAGCCCGGAATGTTGAGTTCCAGTTCGGCCGGCTTCGTGGAAACGAGCCGGTCTTTGCCGTCCCCTAAACCCGATGAGACGAACCAGTTTTCAATTCGTGTCACGGCTCCCGATATTTGAAACGCGGCCATAGGAGAAATTTGAATGCCCGAGTACCTTGCTCCCGGCGTCTATGTTGAAGAAGTCAGCTTTCGATCGAAGTCGATCGAAGGGGTCCCGACCAGTACCACCGGCTTTGCCGGCGTCACCCGCTTCGGGCCGGTTCAGTATCCCGGTGGACCCGCCACCAGTGAGCCCCGGCTGGTCACCAGCTTCACGGAGTTCGAGCGGATCTACGGCGGCTTGGAGACCATCCGGGTCGGGGCGGATGCCCTTACGCTGGAAGAGCGTCCCAGCTACGTCGCCCACGCGGCGCGCGCCTTTTTTGAGAACGGCGGCAAGCGGCTCTATGTCTCCCGCGTCTTTTCGCCGCGTGGCGCCGCTCCCGCGCTGAACTATGGGGTGGCCACGCGGGCCGTTCCCGTCGGTGCCGTTGGTACGGCGACGTGGAATGCCCGTTGGCCGGGCGCGATGGGCAACGTCGAAGTAACAACGGTCGTGGTGCGCTCGCGCAACCTGGGCCGGGCGCGTCCGGGAAGCGTGATCGAGATCCTGCCGGTCGGCGTGAGGAAGGTTGGCAATGATCCGGTGGATCTCACCCAACTGGCTATCGTCGGGCTGGACGCGGGTGGCAATCAGGTCTATACGCGCCTGGGTGTAGTGGTGGCCCCGGCCGCCGGCGAGACGGTCAGCCTGATTGAGCTTCAGGTTCAGGTCCGCGTGGACACTGAGCGGGTGGACGTTTACGACGAGCTCTCCCCCAGCTTTGCCCAGAAGCGCTTCATCGGCCGGATCCTGCAACGCAATGATCCGGAG
>JBIKMK010000239.1:0-6237 GCA_044359315.1 Bryobacteraceae bacterium
GGCAACGAAAACATCTTTACCGGTGCCTATGACCTGCAACGTGGTGTTTATTTGATCCAAAAGTTGCCCGGTTCTTGCGAGGAATTGAAGAAGGCACCTTGCGTTCCCGGTGGCCGGCTACCCGCCAACGTGGAGCTTGAACCACGCGGCAAGATCTACCACAACACCAACGACAACTGGGCGCCTCGCCTTGGCTTGGCGTACCGCCTGGGCCAACGGACGGCCATCCGCGCTTCGTTCGGCATGTTCTACGACAACTATGCCGCCGTCGTGCAGACCGCGCAGAACTATTCGGCCCAGTGGCCCAGCGTCGGCGAGCAGTTGCAGGAGAACCTGAATAACCCGACCGCCACGCAGCTGACGCCGAACTTCACCGGCAAGAACCCGTTCCCCTCCGGCGCCCTGCCGGAAGCGACGCCGTTCAACCAGGTGCAGTGGTACATGGACCCGCGCGCCAAGAACCCCTACTCCATGCAGTGGAACTTCGGCGTGCAGCACCAGCTGAGCTCCGACACGGTGGTGACAGTGAACTACGTCGGTTCCGGTTCACGGCGTCTGGACATTGGCGGCTTCTACAACGTGGCCACCACGCCCGGACCGGGCAACTTCCGGGAGCGCGCTCCGTTCCCCTACATCCGGCCCACCTACTATGACCGCAGCTGGGGCCGCGGCAACTACAACAGCTTCCAGTTCCTGCTGGACAAGAAGTTCAAGAACGACTTTGCGTACATGATCAACTACACGTACTCGAAGTCGATCGACATCGGCTGCTCCGGCTGGTATGGCGTGGAAGGCTGCTCCATCCAGAACCCCTACAAGTTCAACAACGACCGCAGCGTCTCCGGCTTCGACCTGACGCACGTGCTGACGATGAACTTCGTGTATCACATCCCGTTTGGCACCGGCAAGAAGTATCAGACCAAGGTGAAGGCGGTGGACTACATCCTGGGCAACTGGCAGACCAACGGCATTATCCGCTTGAGCTCCGGGCAGCCTTACAGCCTGCAGATCAATGGCGATTTGGCCAACACCGGCAATGCCGGCACGTATCTGCGGTTGAACTTCCTGGGCAATCCGGAACTATCGAATCCCACCACGGGCCGCTGGTTCGACACCTCCCAGGTGGCCGCGCCCGCTCCGTTTACGTTCGGCAATTCCGGCCGCAACCGGCTGCGCTCCGATGGTTGGGAGAACTTCGATCTCTCGCTGTTCAAAACGTTCCCCATGCCCTTCCTGGGCGAGGGCAAGCGGTTTGAGTTCCGCGTAGAAGGGTTCAACATGTTCAACCACCCCGTTTACGGTGTGCCGAACAGCAATTTGTCGAACGGCGCGCTCTTCGGACGCGTCACCGGCACCGCGAATCAATCACGCCAACTGCAATTGGGTGGTAGATTCGTCTTTTAATGCGTAACTGTCTTTTTCTGCTGGCCCCCGCGCTGTGCGCTCAAACCGTCTGCCAGGGGCCGGCAGAACTAGAGCAGCAATTGAAGATCAAGCCCGCCGCGAGCGTCTATGGCGCCCTCGGCGGGTTTTTTGCGTCCCGGCAGCAGTTGGATTGTGCCGTGCAGGCTTTTGAGAAGGCAGTGACCCTGGAGCCCGGCGGGGCGGCCAACCATTTCAATCTGGGCTTGGCTCGCATGCAGAAGGGCGACGGCGCGGGTGCGATCCGGGCATTGCAGCAAGCGGTACGCCTGAACCCACGGCTGACCAATGCGCGGAATGCGTTGGGCAATCTGTTGACTGAGACGGATCAATTGGCGGCGGCGCAGGAGCAGTACCGGGCTGTGCTGACCATCGAGCCTCGCAACGCACTGGCGCTGAGGGGCTTGTCACGGGCTTTGATTCTGGACCGGAAGTTCACAGCAGCGATCACCTACCTGGAGCAGGCGCTGGCGCTCGAGCCCAGGGAACCGGGACACTATCTGGCACTGGGTGCCGCGTTAAGCGAAAGTGGCCGGACGGCGGAGGCGATCAAGTTTCTGGAACGCGGCCAGGCGCTGGCACCCATGGCTCCGGCCTTTCCATTCAACCTGGGCAGTGCGTATGCGCAAGCCCAACGCTATCCGGAGGCGGCGGCAGCCTATGCCCAGGTGCTGAAACTGGACGCGAACAATGAAGACGCTCGCCTGTCATTGGCGCGCGCTTTGGTGGCGCATCGGGACTACGAGCAGGCGCTGCCGCACCTCGACCGGTACCGCCGGCCGCCGAACTTCGAGACGCACTACCTGAAGGGGCTGGCGCTGCGCGGGCTGGACCGGCATGCGGAAGCGGAACCTGAGCTGCGCCGGGCGGTGCAACTGGAGCCGCGGCACCCGGACGCGCAGTATCAGCTGGGCTTCGTACTGGCGCGGTTGAACAAGCTCACCGAAGCGCGCACTCATCTGGAAGCGGCCAAGGCGTTGAACCCGGAGGGGGCCGACGTACGCTTCCAGCTGGCCAACGTTCTGCGGCGCCTGAACGAAGACGAGAAGGCGAAGGTGGAGTTTGCCGCCGTCCAACAATCAAAGCAACAGAGCGCGATGGGCAAGGTGGCCGAGACCCGCGCCGCCCAAGCCAACGACGAACTGTTGAAGGGGGACCCGAAGCGGGCGGTGGAAGGGTACCTGGAGGCGCTGAAGCTGGATTCGAGCAATGCCAAGACCCACTACAATCTCGCCCTGGCCTACGCCCGGCTGAACGACTTAGCGGCGGAGCGCCGTTCGCTGGAAGCGGCGGTGAAGCTGGACCCTCAGTTTGCGGTGGCCTGGAATCAGTTGGGCGTGCTGTCGATGAACGCGGGTGAGATGGCGCGAGCGGAACGCGAGTTGCGGAACGCCATCAGCGGAGATCCGCAGTTGGCCGAGGCGCATTCGAACCTGGGTGTCCTGTTGGGGCAGCAGGGCAAGGCCGCCGAGGCGGAACGCGAGTTGCGCGCCGCACTGGAGTTGCAGCCGGACTATGTCCAGGCTCGCTTGAATCTGGGCCTGATCCTGGCCGGGCAGGAGAAGTTTGCACAGGCGGAGCCGGAGATTGCCGCCGCGGCCAAGCTGCTGCCGGACAACCCGCGCACCCTGACGGCGCAGGCCATGGTGACAGCGCGGCTGAAGCGCTGGCCGGAGGCGATCCCGCTGTTCCGCCGGGTGGTGCAACTGGAGCCCGCGTCACCGGAAGCTCACCTGAACCTGGGCATTGCCCTGGCCGATCAGTTCGATTTGGCGGGCGCTCGGGCGGCCTTTGCCGAGGCGGTACGGCTGGCACCCCGCAGTGGCCCGGCGCAGTACAACCTGGGCCGCGCCTGTTTTGACTTGCGCGACTATGAGGCGGCGCGGGCGCATCTGGCCAACGCCGTCCAACTGGACCCGGGCTATCCACCGGCGCTCTATTTGCTGGCGTTCACGGAAAAGAACCTGGACCACCCGCAGGAAGCCGCGGCCCTGTTGAAGCGGCAGCTGAAGTTGCAACCTCGGGACCTGGATGCACTATTCCTGTTGGGCCAGAGCTTGCAGGCGGGCGGCGATACACCGGGTGCGCTGGAGGCTTGGCGTCAAGTGCTGGCGATCAATCCGGAACACACGGAGGCGCTGTACAACCTGGCGCGCGCTTTGAACGCCTCAGCCCCCGCGCAGGCCGCTGAGTACCGCAAGCAGATGGTGGCCGTGCAGCAATCCCGGCAGGTGGCGGAGCGGGCGGAATCATTAGGCAATTTTGCCTTGGGTGCCGCTTCAGCGAGAGATTGGCCGCGGGCCATTGCACAGATGAAGGAGGCTCTGGAAATATGCGGCAACTGCCGCGCCCGGGCGGACCTGCACAAGAACCTCGGCCTAATTTATGCCCGCTCCGGCGATACCGCCAACGCGGAAGCGGCGCTCCGCTTGGCCCGGCAGTTGAAGCCCGCGGACGCGGAAGTGGTGCAGGCTTTGGAAGTGATCCGCGCACGCCGCCCGTAGCCCTTCCCGCATCGCCCCAGCCACCGCACGGACTTAGAACACCAACCCGCTGACGGACAGGACGAAGATGACCGAAGTGACACACTGGCCCTACTCGGTGTGATAACGTTTATGTCTCATCGCTGATGAGTGCTCTGGCTAGATAACGTGCAGCAGAGTCTCGCAGCGGTGGAAAGAAACACCCAACTGAGGATTCTAAGTATGTCCAGAAGCATTACTGCCGTCATCGTTAGCCTATTGACCGTTGGAGCCGCTTATCCACAAGCGTTTACGGCCAACCTGACGGGAATAGTCACGGACCCCAACCAAGCGGTGATCGCCGCGGCCAACGTCAAGCTGGTGAACACGGCCACGCGCGAAGCGCGCCAGACCACCACCAGTGCTTCCGGACGCTATGTCTTCTCGCAGCTGTTGCCGGGCCCCTATGCGCTGACGGTGGAGATGGCCGGCTTTAAGACCACCACTCAGAATGACATCACGCTGCGTGCCAACCAGGCGGGCGAAGTGAATGTGCAGATGACGCTGGGCCAGGTAAGCGAGTCAGTGGAAGTGGCAGCGACGGTGATCCAGTTGGATACGCAGAGCGCCAACCAGTCCTATACGCTGGACCGGGATCAGATCCTCAAACTGCCGGCTTCGACGCGCAATCCTTTTGTGGCAGTTCACGCCATGGCGGGTGTGACGTCAATGAGCGTGGGGCAGTCCAACAGCGCCGCCGATCAGAACCAAGCCCGGTTTGCTTTCAACGGCGGGCGCGACATGAGCGGCTTGGTGCTGATTGATGGCGTCCCGGCCACCTCCGGCGATTGGGGCGCGCTGCTGGCCGCGCCGTCGGTGGAGTCCGTGCAGGAAGTGGTGGTGAGCCGCAATTCCTATGACGCGGAGTTCGGTAAGTCGGGCGGCGGTGTGGTGAGCGTGGTCACCAAGGGCGGCTCCAATCAGTTCCACGGATCAGTTTTTGAGTTTCTGCGCAACGATAATCTGGATGCCAACGCCTGGGCCAATAACCGCGTGGGACGTCCGCGGGTGGAGTTCAAGCGCAATCAGTTTGGCGGTAACCTGTCGGGCCCCATTTGGAAGGCCAAGAAGCTGTTCTTCCTGTCCAGCTATGAAGCGCTGAAGGAAGGCTCCCCGGCGACGCTGCTGGCCACGGTGCCGACGGAACTGGAGCGGGCGGGCAACTTCAGCAACACGCGGGATGCCAATGGCAGCGTGTCGCAGGTTTTTGACCCCTTCACGACGCGCGCCAATCCGGCGGGCGGGTTTATCCGCGACGCTTTCCCGGGCAACATCGTGCCTCGCAGCCGGTTTGATTCCGTGGGTGCCAAAGCGGTGGAGTATTACCCCAGGCCCAACGCGCTGCCCACCAACGCGATCACCCAGGCCAATAACTTCTTTGGCGCGGGCAGCTCAATTACGGACAACCAGCGCATGGACCTTCGCATCGATTGGGCGCGCAACGAAAAGCACACCATGTACGGGCGCATCACCAAGGCCTGGCAGACGCGCAAGACGCCGCGCTTTTATGGCACGGGTGCCGATACTGGCAACGAAGGTGATCAACCGCGCCATCACATTACCTGGGGCAATACGTTCGTCCCCAACCCGAAGTGGGTCATCAACGTCACCGCCGGCAGCGGCCGGTGGCGCGAAGAGCAACTGCCGTTGTCGCTGCGCGATGGCGTGATGGCCACGGCCCTGGGGTTGCCGCAGTCACTGGTGTCGCAACTGGATTCGCCGCATATGCCGCAGTTCAGCCTGTTTGGCTACTCCGGGTTGTCCAACGGCCGCGTGCTGAACTTCCCGCGTCAGACGGACAACCTGCAGGTGAATGCGACTCGCGAACTGGGCAAGCATTCGCTGAAGTTCGGCTTTACGGGTGAGATTGTGCGGTTGAACTCCGTCGACATCCGGTCCACCGACTTCGCCTTCGACCGGGGCATGACGTCCGGCCCAACGGCGCAGGTGTCGTCCTCGACTTCGGGTAACTCGGTTGCGTCCTTGCTGCTGGGAACGGGCATTCCAACCGGTGCGGCCGGTGGCGTCACCGTGGTGAATAATACGATCACCAATACCGTGACCCCGGCCACGTCGCGCCGCTACTATGGCACCTACATCCAGGATGTGTGGCGCTTCAATTCACGCATGACCATCAATTTGGGTCTGCGCTATGAAGTGCAGCGCCCTTCCACCGAACGGTTCAACCGCTACAACTATTTCGACTTTAGTGCCGCCAATCCGTTGAGCCAGCGCACGGGCCTTGATCTGCGCGGAGGCCTGGTGTTTGTTGATGCCAAGAACCGCTTCCAGA
>JBIKMK010000241.1:0-6209 GCA_044359315.1 Bryobacteraceae bacterium
CGAGATCGCGTCCTTCTTCATGAAGTCTTCCCGCTTTTCGTAAATGCCGCCGGGGGCGGACAGAAACACTTGCGCGTCGATCAAGCCAGGCAGCAGGGTTTTGCCCTGGCCCTCAATCACTTCCGCGCGCAGCTGCTTGGCATTGGGCACGTCACCGGAGAAGACTTGTGCGATCTTGCCATTGCGGATCAACACGGCGCCTGATTCGATGATCTTGCCGTCTCCGACAAACAACCGCGCATGCTCAATCAGCAGGGATCGGCTGCGGCGCAGCAGACGGTCAGCTTCCTTGGACTTGGTGAGATTGTCTTTGCTGTAGGCCTGCCACAGGCCCACCAGGAAGAACGGAGCCATCGCCGCCAAGATCCATAGTTTGGCGCTGCCTTTCAGCTTTTCGTCCTTCTCCCAACGGAACAGCTTCATCGAGATGAACATGCCCAGCGCCGTGGTCAGCACCAGCGCCACAGCCGACTGCCAGACGTCGCCCAGCGAGCTGCCGCGGATGAGGATGTCCTGCATGCCGGTGTAGAGGTGCGTGGCCGGGATGAACTGCGTGACAATCTGGAGCCAGTCCGGGAACATGCTGATGGGGAACGTCGCGCCGGACAGGAACATCATCGGGAAATAGAGCGTCTGGATGATGATCTGGCTTTCGGCCATCGAATTGGCCACCGAGGCGATGATCTGGCCCAGTGCCCGGAAGGCGACGGTGGCAATGATGGTCAGCACCAGGGCGGACAGCCAGTGCGTGGGCACGCGCATGCCGTATTGAAAGTGCGCGATGGCGAACATGATCAGCGCCGAGGGCAGGAAATTGATCAGGCCCACCACGATGGCGGAAACCAGAATCGGCGCGGGCGTGATGGGGGCCACCTTGAAGCGGCGCAGGATGTTCTGCTCGCGTTCCACCACGGCGCGGATGCCGCCACCAAAAAAGCCATTGCCCAGGATGCCGATCACCAGCACGCTGGCATAGACAGTGTTGATCGCCCCGCCCTGTTCCGCCTTGTTGAGGTAGGCAAACAGGAAGAAGAAGACCATCGGGAACATGTAGTTGAAGAAGACGACCATGCGGTCGCGCCAGGTCAACTTCAGCGTGATGAGGATGTAAGCGATGTAGGGCTTCATGGGGCGGTCCGGTTAGTCGCGCAGCTTCTTGCCAGTCATTTCGATAAAGACATCTTCCAGCGTCGGCCGCTTCAAGTGAATGTCAGCCAGGCTGACGCCCATTCCGTCGATCCACTTCACCAGCTCGACAATGGCGCGGGCGGGCTTGGGCGAGAGCACGGTCAGGGTCAGGCGATCCGCACTGAAGCTGAACTTCTCCTCGACCAAGGCGGCCGGGGTGGGCAGGTCATGGAGCGGCGCCTCCGTCTGGATGTCGATCCGCGACATGTTTTGCGCCTTGGCCTGGATCTCCTTGGGAGTGCCGATGGCAATGATCTGGCCCTGATCGATGATGGCGACGCGGTCGCAGAGGCGTTCTGCTTCTTCGATGTAGTGCGTGGTGAGCAGGATGGACCGCTTGCCTTCGCGCAGTTGCTGGATCAGCGAATGGATCTCGAGACGCACCTGCGGATCGAGGCCCGTGGTGGGCTCGTCAAAGAAGACCACTTGCGGATCATTCACCAGCGCCAGGGCAATGGCGACGCGCTGCTTCTGGCCGCCGGAAAGGGTGGAGTAGAAGGCGTTACGCTTTTCGCTGAGTTGCAGCCGGTCGAGCAGTTTATTGAGGTCCGCGGTGCGGTCGTAGAACGAAGCAAACAGCTCCAGCGCTTCGATCACCTTCATCTTGTCGGGCAGCTTGGTGGATTGCAGGGCCACGCCGATACGCTGCTTCAGCGCCATGGCCTGCACATTGGGGTCGTAACCCAACACGCGGACTTGGCCCGACGTCGCCGGGCGGATGCCTTCCAAAATCTCGACCGTGGTTGTCTTGCCGGCACCATTGGGCCCCAGCAATCCGAATACTTCGCCGGGCTCCACGTGAAAGCTGACGCCGCGGACGGCCTCAAAATCACCGTAGCTTTTCCGGAGATTGGATACCTCAAGGACAGGTGCACTCATCGGCACTAGTCTAGCGGTGATCCCGGATGGAACGCTGATGTTTCCGATGAGTGGTGAATCTGACGGATGAATGGTCAACCAGCTGGCGACCATCTGCTCCATACTGCCGCAAAAATAGTAGAGTGTCTCCTGATACGAATAGCCGACGCAGTTCGCGTATCGGCTAGAGGTAGATCAAATCCATGAAGCTCTTTAGGTCTGCGCTGGCCCTTTGGCTGGCGTCCGCGATGTTTGCGCAGCAGATGCCGGTTCCGGCCCCGGCTCCCGACCCGGTGCCGGTTCGGGCGGAAACGTTCAATTGGCAAGCGCCGCCGGATCAGGCAACGGCTCAGAAGTCGCAAAAGGCCACGAAGAAGGGCAGCGGCAAAACGAAGTGGATCGTCATTGCGGCGGTGGCCGGCGCGGCCGTGGTCAGCGTAGCGGTGGTCAACAAGCGTCTGGGCAACGAGGGTAAAGGATTGTTCTAGCTTGGGTGGAACGGCGATCCAGGAAGCGAGCGAGGCTTGGCCAGTATGGCCCTTGCGGCTTGCGGCTGGGGCCTCGATGAGATGCTTGAGGAGCATGAATAGGCTTCTCGTCCTGGTTTCCGTCTGTAGCGCCAGCCTGCTGAATGGCGCTGACCTGCCAGACCCCTTACCTTCGACGGAGGAAGTGGTGACCAGCCTGACCCAAGCCGACCTGGCCCGCGCGCCCAAGCTGACGGGCTACACTTCCGTCCGCCAATACCGGGTGGAGAACAAGCGGTTCGGCGTCAGGGCCGCCATGAAGGTGGAGATCACCTATCGAGCGCCCAATCAGAAGACGTTCCGCATTCTCGAGGAATCCGGGCCGGCGCCGGTGCGCAAACAGGTGTTTAAGCGGATGCTGGAATCAGAAAAGGCGACCGCCCGCGATGGCGAACGTGAGGCCACACAGATCACCAGCCGCAACTACGAGTTCAAGCTGACGGGCATCGAGGTGATCGATGGCCGCCGGATGTTTGTGCTGGAGGCGGAGCCGCGGACGAAGAATCAGTTCCTGTTTCGCGGCCGGATCTGGGTGGACGAAGAGGATCGGGCGATTGCCCGGATTGAAGGCTCACCCGCGCAAAGCCCGTCGTTCTGGGTGAAGAAGACGAAGTTCGTGCACCGCTACCAGCGGGTGGGCGAGTTCTGGCTGGCCGAATCGAACCACTCCGATAGCGAAGTCCGCATGTTTGGCCACAGCATCACCAGCATCGAGTATGGCGACTACAAGCTAGACGCCCCACCGGCGGCAGCGAACTAGCTGGCTGAGGATTTGGCCTTCGCCCAGCCCCATGCGTCAGCTTGGGGCTACTTCGATTAGCTGAGCAAGCCCCAAGCTCACGCATGGGGCTATTGGGCTTGAACCACCGCGATCATGGCCCGGCAGAAGGCGGGCAGGTCTTCCGGCTTGCGTGAGGTGACCAGATTGCCATCCACCACTACTTCGGCATCGGACCAGATGGCACCGGCGTTGACGACGTCATCCTTGATCGCCATAAAGCTGGTGGCGTGGCGGCCCCTCAGCATGCCATGGGCGGAACACAGCACCCAGGGGCCGTGGCAGATGGCCGCTACCAGCTTGCCCTGGGCGTTGATGTCGGCCACCAGTTGGTTGGCCTTGGCGTGCCGCCGGATATGGTCCGGGGCAAAGCCGCCGGGGACGACGACACCATCAAAGTCACCGGCGCTGACCTCGTCATAGGAGCGCTCCGCGACACAGGGATAGCCCAGCTTGCTGGGATAGGTGGTGGAAGCGCGCGCACCCACGGTAATCACTTCCGCTCCCGCTTCCCGTAGCCGGTAGAGCGGATACCAGACCTCCATCTCCTGATACAGCTGGTCCACCAGCAGGGCGATCTTTTTCCCGGTTAGTTCCATGTCCACCAGTGTAGACGGCGGCGGCGGAGTACTGCTTCCGGGCGACGGCGAAGTGGTGATTCCACTGAGGGGGTCCAGTACCAGGTCCATTACCGGCCAGTACATTCACCCCATCGGCGCCGTTGAGGTTGGTGGCCCATTCTTGATCCATACCCGCTAGGCAGACGGTAAAGTCCGGCGGCACCAAGGAGACCTACATGAAACCCATTTTCTCGATTACACTTGCTCTCGCCGCCATGATTCCGGCTGCCGCCGCGCCTATTCCGTGGACCGCGCTTGGCGTGGCCAAACAGGTGAACGTCACCAGCCACCCCTACAATGCCATTGGCGGCGGCGGCTTTGCGGCCACGGTCGATGGCTATGCCACCACGGTGTGGTGTGTTGACCTGCAGAACTTCATCAGGCCGGGCTCCGGCTCGGCGAACTATCTGGCGAATGTCACCCCGATCGACACCTGGCCGCTGGGGATGAACTCGCTGGTGCGCAAGGGCACGGAGACGGTTTGGAGCGATGGCAACACCTTCACCCCGGAGCAGCGCTACAAAGCGGCCGCCTGGCTGGTGGAACAGTACTCCGGCTTCCCCAATGGCCCCACTGGCACCGGCAATGACAACAACCTGCAGAATGCCATCTGGCGCATGACCCACGCGGTCGGCAAGGGCGGCTCGGCCCCGGCCGTGAATGCACACTACAACGCCGCGGTTACCTTCCTCGGCACCTCCGCCGCCACCACCTTCGGCCACAACAAGTGGGCGATCGTCAGCGGGGTGGTGAACGCCAAGGGCGTCGTCCAGAGCGACAGTCGCCAGACCTTCCTGGTGGAATACGCCACCCCGGAACCGGCCAGCTACGCTTTGATTGGCTCCGCACTGGTGGCGCTGGGCATGCTGGCCCGGCGGCGCAGCTAGCCACAGCAAGGGCGGGCCAGGCCCGCTACCGGCTCGACAGACAACAGAACGGCGCCCGGCTTCCTGCAAGCTTGGGCGCCGTTCAAGCTTTTGGGAACAAGGCTACCGGGCGGTCAACACCTTGGTCTCGATGGAGGTGCCGGTTTCCCAAGCGGCCAGAACGGTGCCATCGGGCGGTGTCAGCAGATTCACAAATGCGCCAGGCTTGGCCAGCTCGACCGGCGCGACGGCACCGAGCAATCGGGCCTGAATGCCGCCATCCGCGGTGCAGGCCACGACGGGGGCCAGGGTAGTCAGCAGCATAGAGTCCTCTCCATTCCCGCGGTCAACTTCCGTTGAACCATTTGGGCGAGTGTGGACTAGTGTTGGGTCAACGAGGGTGCGGAGGGCGGTTGGGCCACCGTGACAGGCTCGCCCGGGGCCAGCGCATCCGGTTGCGGGCCCCGGGCCCACTTGTTCAGCTGCCCCCGGAGCGCATCCAGGCTGATGGGTTTGGTGAGGTAGTCGTCCATGCCGGCTTCCAGGCACCGCTCGCGGTCGCCGGTCAGCGCGTTGGCGGTGAGGGCGATGATCGGGATGTGGTGGGGGACGTTCTGCCGGATCAGCCGCGCCGCTTCCCAGCCATCCATTTCGGGCATCTGGCAGTCCATGAAGATCAGTCCGAAGGGCCGCTCGCTCGCCGCCCGGACTGCTTCCCGGCCATTGGCGGCCAATTGAACCACACAGCCTAGGCGCTCCAGCATCGCGGTGGCCAGTATCTGGTTCGTGGGGTTGTCCTCCGCCACCAGCACCGTGGTTCCGATCAGCTCCGCGGCCGGCCCCTGAAGGGCGGGTTCAGCCAGCTTCAGCAAGCGGCGCAAGACGCGGGTCAGGCTGCCTTTGCGGAGCGGCTGCGCCAGCAGTGCGACATCTTCCAGTCCGAACTGGGCCGCCTCATGCGGGTGGCTACCTGGGCCACCGATCAGCAAGAGCGGCAGGGGCGTGGTCCGTTGTTCCCGCAATTGGTGGGCCAGGCCTGGCAGTTCAGGGCCCACGCTGCCCAGGTCCACCGCGACAACCGCCCAGTCCCGCCCCGCCGGCGGCTTCGCGGCTACGGCAGCGCTGGGCTCCGCCACCACGACGCGCAGACCCACTGATTCCATCAACTCGCGTCCCATCAAGGAAAGCATGGGATCGGCGGTGACCAGCAGAATCGTTTCTCCCCCCAGGGCTTGCTGCGTGCCCGGGACGGGCACGGGCTCTTCTACCGGGGGTAGGTTAACTGTGAACCAAAATGTCGAACCCGCACCCGCTTCGCTACGGACACCGATCTCGCCGCCCATCAGTTCCACCAATCGGCGGGAGATGCTGA
>JBIKMK010000242.1:0-6207 GCA_044359315.1 Bryobacteraceae bacterium
GGGATCGCCTGGGCCGCAGCCGCCAGCGCCGCCGGAATAGCGGGTACCGGCAGCTTGAAGCCGTCCAGAAAGGCCGTGTTGATGTCGCCCGCCACAAATCGAGGATCATCCAGAATCGCGCGGAACAGCGGCAGGTTGGCCGTAATGCCGCCTACATAGGCCTCACTCAGCGCGCGCCGCAATCGCGCGACGGTCGCCTCTCGCGTGGCTCCGTAGACGCACAGCTTGGCCAGCAGCGGGTCATACTCCAGCGGCACCGTCCAGCCGGGGTAGACGCCGGAATCTACACGAATGCCCGGGCCGGAGGGCATGTCAAAACGGGTCAGCTTGCCCGGTTGCGGCAGAAACGTCTCGGGGTCTTCCGCATACACGCGGCACTCCATCGCCCATCCGCGCAACTGCACGTCATCCTGCGTGAACGGCAGCGGCAGCCCCGCCGCGACATCCAGTTGCAGGTGCACCAGGTCCAGACCCGTCACCAGCTCCGTCACCGGATGCTCCACTTGCAGGCGCGTGTTCATTTCCAGGAAGTAGAAGTTGCGGTCCGCATCCACCAGAAACTCCGCCGTGCCCGCATTGACGTAGCCCGCCGCCTGCGCCGCCCGCACCGCCGCCTCACCCATCGCCTGCCGCATCTCCGGATGCTGCGCCACCAGCGGGGAAGGGCACTCCTCAATCACTTTCTGATGACGCCGTTGGATGGAACATTCACGCTCCCCCAAATGCACGCAGTTTCCATGCTGGTCCGCAAACAGCTGGATCTCGATGTGGCGCGGCTTCAGCACCAGCTTCTCGATGAACACTTCGCTCGACTTGAAGCTCCGCTCCGCTTCGCTCGACGCATCGCGCAGCGCCGCCATGAACTGATCCGCGGAATGCACCGCGCGCATCCCCTTGCCCCCACCGCCCGCCGCCGCCTTCAACAGCACCGGAAACCCGATCTGGCGAGCGATCTCCAGCGCCTGTTCGGGGTCGGCGATGGCTTCCTCCGTGCCCGGCAACACCGGTGTCCCCGCGGCAATGGCCAAACGCCGCGCCGCGGTCTTTGAGCCCAACTTCTCGATCGCGCTGGCCGGAGGACCAATAAACACGATGCCTGCCTCCGCGCAGGCCGCCGAGAAGCCGGCGTTCTCGCTCAAAAAGCCATAGCCCGGGTGGATCGCCTCCGCCCCGCAGCGCCGTGCGATATCGAGAATCTTGTCAATCCGTAAGTACGTGTCGGCTGATGCATTGCCCTGCAAGGGATACGCTTCATCCGCCATGCGAACGGCCAACGACGGCCGGTCCACATCAGAATAGACCGCCACGCTCCGGATGCCGCGCTCCCGTAATGCACGGATCACACGGACGGCGATCTCCCCCCGATTGGCCACCAGCACCTTCGAGAACATGTACGGTCAGTTTAACGCGCTCCCCGATCCGCTTTCCGGCGGGCAGCACGTGCGAAACTAGCGTTATGTCCAGTGCTGCGCCTTCGGCTGAACCGCGCAACAAAACCCGGGAGTCGTTGAAGCACCATGGCGTCCGCCTGACGCGCCAGCGGCAGATCCTGCTCGATCTGATCGACAACTCCGGTGAGCATCTCGACGCCGAACGTCTGTTTCAACTGGCCAAGCTCAAAGACCCCAAACTCAACCGCGTCACCGTCTACCGCACGCTGAAAATGTTGAAGGAATCCGGTCTCGTCGATGAGCTGGATCTGATGCACCAGGCCGGTGACCAGCACTTTTACGAAACCCGCCTCAAGCAGGAACACGCCCACATTATCTGCCTGCGCTGCGGCCGCGTGGAAGAGTTTTTTGGTGAACCGTTGCAGAAGCTGCGGAGGCAAGTAGAAAGCCACTTCGGTTTCCAGATTATGCTGGCCCGCACCGAGATCGGCGGCTATTGCGCCCACTGCCAGGCTTTGCGCGCCCAAGAGATGCGGGAAATAGCGGAGCAGCCCGCCCTGCCGCCGGTCCGCCGGAAGCCGCTGTGAACTTAACTGTGAAGCCTCCCGTGAACCTGCCCGTGTACCTGACTGTGAGGCCACTTCCGTGTTTCTAGCCATTGATGGTCCCGACGGCGAGCGTCAGGCCGCACTCGCGGAGTTCCCTTTCTTTGTCGGCCGCCAACCGGAGAACCATCTGGTGCTGTCCGATTCGCGCGTGTCCCGCACTCACGCCCGGATCTTGCGTGAAGCCGAGGGCCTATGGATTGAAGATGCCGGCAGCCGGCTGGGGATCACGGTGAACGGGGATGCCGTCAAGCGCCAGGAACTTCGCGCCGGCGACATTGTCGAAGTGGGCCCCTACCGCCTGACCCTGCGCACGCCCACTCCTGATGCCTTTGCCCGCTTGCGCGAAGTGCTGGAAGTGGTGCGGTCCATGGAAGGCACCTTCTCGCCTCAGCGGATCCTGGATGCCATTGTCGATGCCGCCCTCCGGATCACCAGTTCCGAACGCGGCTTCCTGTTCCTGCGCCGTTCGGGTTCCGTCACCATGGCCGCGGCTCGCAGCGAAGGCGGAGAATGCTTAAGCGAGCAGTGCATCCGTGTGCCCCGCCGCTTGATCGATGAAGCCATCTCCAAACGCGACGCCTACGTGTTGAATTTTGACACCGAGCAGAGCTTTGACCCCGGCCAAACCGTCGTCATGCTGGACCTGCGCAGCAGCGTCTTCGTCCCGCTCCCACGCGCCGGCGGTGTCCTTTACCTCGATTCCCGGATCACCTCTTCCGACCTCGCCTCCGGCAAGCGCGAACTGCTGGAGACACTGGCTCTGGAAGCCACCACGGTGATCGAGTCCGCCCGCGGCATCGAAGAACGCCAGCATCGCCGCAAGCTGGAAGACGAACTCTCCCTGGCCCGCACCATCCAGCAAAGCCTGCTGCCGCGGACCTTCCCCGATTGCGGCTGGATGCGCTCCTGGGGCGTCAACATCCCATCACGGCAGATTGGCGGCGACTCGTTCGACGTCCACCAGTTGAGCGAGAACGAGTGGCTGATCTCCATCGCCGATGTCTCCGGCAAGGGTGCCGGTGCCGCTCTGCTGGCGTCGCTAATTCAGGGCGCGCTCTTCATGTCCGGTAGCGACATTCTGGGTGCCGTCACCAAGCTGAACCGCTTTATCCTGGACCGCTCCCAGGGCGAACAATACGCCACCATGTTTGTCGGCGTGCTCTCCCGCGATGGCCTGCTGCGCTACATCAACGCCGGACACGTCGCGCCGCTGGTGGTGGGCCGGGCTTCCCTCGATTCCTCCGGTATGCCCGTGGGCCTCATCGAGATCGCCACCTGGGAAGAACAGCAAGTGCAACTCGAAAAAGGCGATCGCCTGATCGCCTACAGCGACGGCCTCTCCGATGCCCTTGATGTGCATGAGCTAGGCACAACGGATGCCGAACTGAAAGAGACCCTGAAGCAGTTCATCTCACCCGAAGATGACGTCACCGTCCTGGTCGTCGATTTCGAGCCGCCTTGTTTCACTCTGCCCAAACTCAATTGATGTTCCAGCCCCGTGCGTGAGCGCGGGGCTTATCAACAATCAACCTACGCCAGCGTGAACTCTTCGCCGCGCGTGGGAATCTCCACCTCAATGGCATAGCGCGCCTGAATCGCCGCCTTCAGTGCCTGCTGCGCCGGGTACTCGCCGTGGACCAGAAACAGTTTCTTCAGCGTCGGGGCCACCGGGGCCAGCCATTCCAGCAACTCGCGCTGGTCCGCATGGCCGGACAACTCTGTGATCACTTCCACTTCACAACGGCGCGGGTACGGCTCACCCCAGATGGGCACCTCGGTCCAGCCCTCCTGCAGCTTGCGCCCCAGTGTGTTTTCGGCCTGGAAGCCGGTGATCAGCACTGTATTGCGAGGATCCCCGATGTTGTTGCGTAAGTGGTGCAGCACGCGGCCCGCCTCGCACATACCCGAAGCGGAGATCACCATGAACGGCCCCCGCAGATCATTCAGTGCCTTCGATTTCTCGACCTCGCGCACGTAGACCAGCCGCTTGAATCCAAACGGATCGATACCCTCGCGCAGAAATGTCCGCGTTTCGTCGTCGTAAAGATACAGATGCCGCCGGAATACATCCGTCGCATTCACCGCCAGCGGTGAATCCACAAAGATCGGGATCGACGGAATGCGGCTTTCCCGGATCAACTCATGGATCAGCAGCACCAGTTGCTGCGTGCGGCCCACCGCAAACGACGGCGCAATAATCTTGCCCCCGCGCGCCGCCGTGCGCGTAATCACATCGGCTAACTTCTGTTTGACGTTGCCTTGCTCTTCATGGAACCGGTCGCCGTAAGTCGATTCCATGATCAGATAGTCCACCGGCGGCAACGGCTCCGGGTCCGCGATAATCGGCAGACCCACGCGGCCAATGTCGCCCGAGAAGCCTAGCCGGATGCCGCGGCCGGATAGCACCATCGACGTCGAACCCAGCATATGCCCGGCGTTCACCGTCTCATAAGTCAGGTGCGGACCCACCTCGTGTGGGCAATGCGGCAGCACCGAATGGAACAGCGGAACCGTCGCCTCCGCATCCTCCACCGTGTACAGCGCCTCAACCTCGTGGCTGTCTCCCAGTTCCTCCAGCACCGACCGCCGCCGCTTATTCCGCCGGTTCAGAAACTCAGCGTCCTTCTGCTGGATGAACGCCGAATCCAGCAGCATCGTCTCCGACAGGTCAGCCGTCGCGGGCGACGTAAAGATCGGCCCGGAAAAGCCGTTGCGGACCAGGTTCGGCAGATTGCCGGAATGGTCAATATGGGCGTGCGACAGCAGTACGGCCTGCACATTCCGCGCATGCACCGGCAGTTCACGATTGCGGCGGAAAGCCTCCTGACGCCGGCCCTGGAACAGGCCGCAGTCAAGCAAATACGTTTCACCCTGAAAATCGAGCTGATGCATGGACCCGGTGACGGTCCTGGCGGCTCCCCAAAACGTGAGTTTCATCGACATGGATTCTTCCCTCCGGAACACTAAGGCGTATGGTCTTCACTTCGAGCATCTCACGGGCCGATAAGGTCCACTATGCGTCGGTCCGTCATCTGGGCATCCCTCTGGGGACTGGCTCTCCTGCCTTCCGTGTGGCTGGCCGTTCAGTTTCATGACCTGCCGCACTTAGGGGACTTCCACGACGACGGGCTTTATCTGGTTTCCGCTAAGGCGATCGCCCAAGGTGATGGGCACCGGATGTCCAGCCTGCCTGCCATGAACGCCACCGCCGACGCCGCGCCGTATCAAACCAAGTACCCGCCGCTCTATCCGGCGTGGCTCTCCAATGCCTGGCGGGCCAACCCCAACTTTCCGGCGAATCTCGGCTGGTTTCTGCCGCTGGCCTGGATCTGGCTGCCCGCGCTGGCGATGGTGTCCCGGGTCGTGTTTCGCGACCTCGGCTTCTCGCCCGGCTGGTCCCTGGGTTTGTCGGCGATGGTGCTGGTCAACCCCATGGCGGCCTACTTTGCCACCAGCCTGATGGCGGAACTGATGATGGCCACGCTGTTGATGCTGTCACTGGCTCTGGCGGAGCGCAAGCAAGGCTTGGCCTGCGGCTTGGCGGCCGGATTGGCCTTCCTCGCCAAGTCCGCTGCGTTCCCCGCACTGCTCACGATCCCGGTGCTGTTTGGCTTGCGCCGCCAGTTCCGGCAGGGATCGTACTTTCTGGCCATCGCCTGGCCCTGCTTCCTGGGCTGGACCCTGTGGGCGGCGAACCACCGCGACATCGCCCACGTAGCGGACTACTACGTAGACTATCTGGGCTTCTATCGGGCCAACCACTCTTTGGCCGATCTGCCGTCGATCGCTCTCACCAACATTCCCATCCTGATCATGGGCGCTGGCCGTTTGTTGGCGTTCTCCGCGGGCTACACCGGCTGGTCCAATTATCTGGCCACCCTGCTCGGACTTGTCGGTTTATTCAGCTTCATCCGCCTCCGCTTCTCGCACTATCAGGCTTTCCTGCTGGTGTTCCTGCCCATGCTCATCTGCTGGAACTTCACCCCACACGAACGGTTTCTGTTACCCGTGCTGCCCTTCCTGATTGCGGGGCTGGGTGCTGAGGTGCGCCAGATGCCCAAGATGCTGCCCTGGGCCCGGCCGGTGGCGGCCGCCTTCGTGCTGTCGGTGCTCTATCTCAATCTGGAAGGCGTCTTCGCCGAGCTGCCGCGCGTCGCCCACCAACAGCGCGCCCGGCGGGACCAGTTGCTGCCGGCCTACGAATGGAT
>JBIKMK010000243.1:0-6195 GCA_044359315.1 Bryobacteraceae bacterium
GCCGTGAAAGTGAAGCGGCGGTCGGCCCGGATGCGGGCCTGCTCTGAAATGGATGCCAAGGCCAAACTCTGTGCTGGTCATCTGAAGCGATGGTTTACCGCTCCGGCGGCCGTGACCGCGGAATTTGGCGTTGAACTTTACCGGTGTGAAAAGTGTCACACTATTTACTTGCCTCACCCTGAGGAGCAACCTCGTACCGGCACATTGTCCTGGTAGGAACTGCTTGAAGGAAGGCACTGGGCGGGTGCAAACACCGCATCGGAGTAGGGGTTGGTGGGTTTTTAAGGACCTGCTCCGATGCGGTTCGCCCGCGTAAGGGCTCTAGGACCGGACGTCACCGCGCGCAATTTGTGGTGAAGGCCCGCGTCCAAGCTACCTTCAGCCATCCCTCGCGTCAGCCAGCGCTCTCGCAGCCCTGGGCAAGATCAATTCGTAGGTCCGGTTTCAAGGCCTTGCCTGCCTTTGCCGGTCGCTTTTCGACTCTTGAAGTGACGAGTGACAAAAAAACCCCTCTATTGCAACTTGCCTGCGGTTAAGTACGAACGGTTGTAAAACTGCCACCGCTCCCACGAGCACGAGACGTTGACTGCCCCGTTCGCCCATCACCGCCTGCCTGTTGCAACAGAGGGCAGGTTTGGAGTGAACTCCATCAATTCGCTTCCTAGGATTGCACGCGGAGGGCCAACCATGCAAACGGCTGTCGATCACTCATTCCAGGGCACTTGCTGCAAACTGGAGACTGCCCTCTGGGTCCAGGTGTCCAACTTGTGTGGCATCTTGACACACTGTCCCACTGTGGGCGCCCGGGGCGCGGTCGAGCTCACCTTGAAGTCCAACCGTAGCTGGATGTCGTGCAGTCAGCTACGGTTGAGTTTACACTGAAACCCGGCAATCGCTCCCTTACTTCCGAGGTGGCCTCACCCGGATTGTGACAGACTGAAAGGGTTGACCCTGCTGCGCCGCCTTCGGGCATTTTGGCTATTGCTGACGCCTGCTCTGTTGATGGGGCAGGAGGAAGATTTCCGCGTCTATACGGAAGCTCCGAGATTGTTCCTCCGGCCGGCGCGCTTGCGGCTCTTGAAGCGGGAGCGGGAGCGCCAATCGATCCGCTGGCAGCAGCTTGACACGCTGATCTCCGGGAAGGTCCCCATGGCTGAGCCGGCACTCGCCTTCGCGCTGTATTCGATCACCACCGGCGACAAGGCCTATTGTGACCAAGCCGAACGCGCCGCCGGCAGTGATTTGCGGCAGATGGCGATCGTGTTTGACTGGTGTGGGCGGCCGGCACTGGCTCCCCGGATCAAGCAGGCGGCGGACCGGCTGAGCACCGCCAAGGACGTCCCTTCCGCCGCGGCGCGCACCATGGCCGCGGCATCCATGGCCGAAGCGGACGCCGCTTGGAGCGAGGCGACAATGAAGGATATCGTCAACCGCTGGTGGCGCGGCACGATGGTGCCTTTCATCAAGAACGGCGGCTCGATCCCCCGGCCCGACACGCTGGCGCTATTTGAGCTATTGATCGTCATTCGCGATAACCTGAATCTCGATCTGCGGGATCCGGTACAGGGCTACTTTCGGGATCTGCCGATTCTGCATTTGCTCAGCTACTATCCAGCCGCCTACCCCGGCCCGGAGAATGAATACCGCATCCCTTACTATTCCGACGATGGCGAGCCGGACTTGAAGTTGGCGGCCCGGTCCCGCGCGGCTGAGTTGGCCATGGTGGCTTACGACAACAACGCCGTGGAAAGCCAAAGTCTCCAAAGCTGGTTGCTGCTGGACCGGTTTCTAATGCGCGGCACCTACGGCATCGTCTACGAGTTTTTGTGGGCCAACCCGTATCAGCCGGGAATTACGTTTCATCACCTGCCGAACGTGTTCCATGACAAGCGCTCCGGCCGGCTGTATCTGCGCTCCACTTGGGAAGAAGATGCGACGTTCTTCATCTACGACCGAGGCAAGGGGCAGGTGTTTGATGCGGGCAAGCGGGCCGATGTGAACATCGCAGCCCAGAAGAAGCCCATCCGCATCGGGTGGGCCTCCGTGGTGCTGGGCGCGCCCCAAATGCAGATCGAAACCGGCTACTCGGTGGCCGAGCGGGGCGATCAACCGCTGGAACCTGGCGAGAAGCGGCCGGAGGAGACCTGGTTCCTAGTGGGTCTACCGCCCAACACCCGCTTCGATATCGAGCCAGATGATGAAGAGATGTACGAAGCCCGCACCGACATGGGCGGCATTTTGGAGCTGCACTACATCAAGCCCCGCCCCTTGAAAGTCCGCATCCGGCAGACGCCGGGGCAGCCTTAGCGCGCCGCTTCCAACCGCTCACCGATGGCCAGCAGCAGTTCTTCCGAGTACGGCCGTCCGATCAACTGCACACCTACGCCGCCCACCGGCACCACTAGCGATGGCAGACCCAGTAGGTTTGCCCAGACCAGCGGGAACGTGCCCTCAAACAGACCGATCTGCTTTGCGGGCGTGTCATAGCGCCGTGTCCGGTGCGGAAATGCGGTCATGCCAGCCGCCGGATGCAGGATCACTGGCGTCTCCTGCATCTGGCGGAGCAGGGAAGCGCGCATCGAATCGCGGGCGGCCAGTACTTCCACCACCTGGCGGCCGGTGAGTGCCGGGCGGCTGGCGATCTGATCGAGAAACTCCGTGCCGGTCCAATGCGTCTGGTCCCGGCGGCCTTCGATAAAGTCGCGGGTGAAGGGGGCGGGCAGTTCGGTGAACAGAAACGACCACAAGTTTGGTGCACGCTCCAGGCCCCGGGGCGCAAACTCATCTACCACCATCCCTTCCAGACCGGCCAACCGCTTGGCCGCCAGCGCGATGCCTTCCGAGCACGCCACTTGCACCGGCGTCTGGTAGAACTGGGGCCATACGCCAATCCGAATCCCGGCCAGAGGAGGTAGAGCTTCCGGCTGGAACGGGACGGAGTACGGGTCGTCGCTGTCGTAGCCCTGGAGTGCCTCAAACAGGAGCCGCACGTCGGCGACGGTGCGCGCCATTGGTCCCGCGACGCCCATCATGCCGCCCGGATTGGCGATGGCTGGATAGTGTCCCGCCGCCGAGACGCGGCCGGGCGTGGGCTTCAAGCCCGCCAGACCGCAACAGTGTGCGGGCCAGCGCACGGAGCCGCCACCATCGCTGCCGACGCCTCCCGCCGACATGAAGGCCGCAATGGCCGCTGCTTCGCCACCACTGGAACCACCCGGCGTCAGCGACAAGTCCAGCGGATTGTTGGTGCGGCCGATCAGATGGTTGTCGGATTCGTAGTTGGCCAGAAACTCCGGCGTGCTGGTTTTGCCGACGATGATCGCTCCGGCGGCCTTCAGGCGCTGCGCGGCGGCGGAATCGCGTGAGGCGCGGTGATCGGCCCGCAGTTTGCTGCCGCAATAGGTGGGCTTGCCGGCGATGTCAAAGCAGTCTTTGATGGTCACGGTCAACCCGGCCAACGCTCCGGTCGTCCCAGCTTCGGTTTGCTGCCGGGCCGTTTCGCGTGCGTCATCGGCATAGAGCTGGGTGAAGGCGTTCACCTCCGGGTTGCGCGCCTCGATCTCGCCCAAGTGCGCGTCCAACAGATCCAGCGGCGAAATCTCGCGCGAACGCAGCAGGGCCAATTGGTCGCGGAGCGTGTGGTGGTTCAGCTTCACGGCTTCAGCATATCGCTCTAGCGTCGCCCGGCACGCGGAGGGCACGCTAAACTGAAAGTAGAGCAGGCCCGTGGCAGCGCCGCTAGAAGCATGACAGTCTCTTTTGAAGAAGGCCGCCGCCTGGTCCTGGCACAAGCTGCTCGGTTGGCACCTACGCCACTGGTGGAGAGGGTGCCGATTCTTGAAGCCTCAGGCCGTGTTCTGGCCGCCTCCATTTCCGCTGATCGTGATTACCCGCCCGTGGCCCGCAGCATCCGTGACGGATTTGCCGTCCATAGCGTTGACCTGCCGGGCCGCCTGCGTGTGATCGGTGAAGTACGCGCCGGGGAGACTTTCTCTGGAAACGTAGCGCGCGGTGAAGCCGTCGAAATTTTCACGGGGGCTCCTGTGCCTGCCGGGGTGGATCAAGTGGTGATGGTGGAACACACGTCGCGCGCCGGAGATTTTGTCGAGACCGCGCGGGCGGGTGTCTCCGGAGAGTTTATCAATCCGGCCGGAGCTGAGATTCGCGCGGGAGCCGCCATGCTTACGCTGGGCCGCCGGCTGGGCTTTGCCGAGATTGCCGCGCTGGCCACGGTGGGCGTCACGGAAGTGCCGGTCTACCGCCGGCCGCGCGTCGCCATTCTGGCCACGGGCGACGAGGTGGTGGAGATCGAAGCCACGCCGCGCGATAACCAAGTCCGCAACTCCAATAGCTACTCGATCGCCGCCCAAGTGCTGCGTGCCGGAGGCATCCCTGAAATTCTGCCGGTCGCGCGCGACACGATGGAGAGCACCCGCGCCGCGATCGAGCGGGGGCTAACGGCTGATCTGCTCCTGCTGTCGGGCGGCGTCTCCGCCGGGAAGTACGATCTGGTGGAGACCGTGCTGGCGGAGATGGGTGCGGAAAGCTTTTTTGATCGCGTGCTGATCCAGCCGGGGCAACCGCTGGTGTTTGGCCAAGTGGCCGGCAAGATGTTCTTTGGCCTGCCCGGCAACCCGGCCTCGACGATGGTGACGTTTGAGATCTTCGCCCGCGCGGCGGTGGAGTTGCTGGCGGGTGAAGCCGCGCCTTTGCTGCCAATCCTCGAAGCGCCGCTTTCTGTGCCGTTTGCCCACAAGACCGGCCTGACGCGTTTCCTGCCCGCCACCCTCGACGGCGGCCGTATCACTCCGGTACGCTGGCAGGGGTCAAGCGATGTGGCTGCGCTGGCCCGGGCCAACTGCTTTCTGGTGGCCAGCGCGGACCGGCCCAGTTGGAATGAAGGCGACCTGATCGGCGTCTTAATGAAATGAAGAAACCTGTAAGTACTTCTGTTTTGTCGCATTACGACGCCCAGGGCCAGGCCCGCATGGTGGATGTCTCGGACAAGTTGCCCACCAAGCGGATGGCCAAGGCGCATGCATTCGTGAAGCTGTCAAAGGCCGTGCTGAAGGCACTGCCGGACAATCCCAAGGGCGATCCGCTGGAGACCGCGCGGCTGGCCGGGATTATGGGGGCCAAGCGCACTTCGGAACTAATCCCGATGTGCCACCCGCTGGCGTTGTCGCATGTCCAGGTGGACGTGCGCGTCGAGAAGGGCGGTGTCCGCATTGAGGCCTCCGCGTCCACCACAGGGCCGACCGGTGTGGAGATGGAAGCGCTGACCGCGGCCAGTATCGCGGCCTTGACGGTCTACGACATGACCAAGGCGCTCGATAAGTCGATTGAGATAACTGACCTTTACTTGCTCGAAAAGACCGGCGGCAAGAGCGGTGACTACAAACGGCCGAGGAAGAAATCATGAAGAAGCTGCTACCCCTGTTGTTGGTGCTGAACGTGCCAGGGCTCAATCTGGCGGGTCAAGAACCGGCCAAAGGCAAAAAAGACGAGCAGAAGGACCTTGTCATCCGGACGCGCGTCAACGTCGTCATCGCGCCCACCACGGTGCTCACCAAGGACGGTGGCTACGTGAATGGTCTGGAACCCCGGGACTTCCAACTGCTGGACAACGGCAAGCCGCAAGACATCAACGAAGATGTCAGCTTCATCCCCATTTCCTTGGTGGTGCTGGTGCAGTCCAGCGCGCAGACCGAGAAGGTGCTGCCCTCCATCCAGAAAATGGGCAGCATGCTGGAAGGCCTGGTGCTGGGCGAACAGGGCGAGGCGGCCATTGTCGCCTTTGACCATCGCATCCAGAAGTTGACCGACTTCACCAACGATGGCACCAAATTCCGCGATGGCCTGGCCAAGCTGAAGCCAGGCAGCTACACGTCACGCATGACCGATGCCGTGATTGAAGCTGCCCGCATGCTGAAGAACCGCCCGGCCAACCGCCGGAAGGTGATTCTGTTGGTCAGTGAGACCAAGGACGGCGGCAGCGAAGGACGCGTGCGCGACGCGCTGCTGGATATCCAGTTCGGCAACATCATCGTCTATCCGGTGAACATGTCACGCTGGCTGAACAAGCTGAACGTGCCCGCGCAAGCACCCCGCCCGTCGCCCGTGCCGGTCGCGGCCCGCCCGCTTCCCGCCGGCATGCCACAGACACCGAATTCAGCGATGCAGATGGGCTACGGC
>JBIKMK010000244.1:0-6181 GCA_044359315.1 Bryobacteraceae bacterium
CTGGCCAGGATCAGGTTCAGACCAAATAACTGCAGCCAGCGCTTCATCTACTTTCCACTATGACAGCCCAGGCAACCGGCCTTCTGCGGTGCCAGCTTACCGGTTTCCAGCCACTCCTTGGCGTTGCGCGCGTAGACGGTGTCCGGCAGGTCGTTGACGGCGCGCTGGTAGAACTGGGTGGCCTTCTCCTTGTCGCCCATCCGGCTGGCGGCATCGGCGATGCCCAGCAGAAGTTCGCCGCGCGGATGAGTTCCCAGCTTGTCGAGAAACTTCTCTTGCAGCCGATAGGTGTGTTCGTAATCCTTCATCGCCCGCTCCACGAGCGGCCCGACGTGCGGCCCCTGCTGGAAGCGCGTCGCGGTCAACAGAACGGCACCCCGGGGGATACGGACGCCCACGTTGTCGGGGGCCAGCGCGACGGCCTTGTCCATTTCGGCGATGCCTTTGGTCGCCAGGTCCATGCCCTTCTGGGGATCACCCTTCTGGAATGCCTGCCCGGCCTGATAGTAGAGGCCAGACCCATGCCACACCAGTGCTTCCGCATGATTGGGCTCAGCGGCCAGGGTGGCTTCAGCGGTGGTCATGGCGCGCGCCATGGCTTCGTTGTTGCCGGCAAAGCCCGCGAAGAAGTCATTGCGGACTTGGTGGTCGAAGCGCGTGCCCTGCCCTTTGGAGAGGGCACCAAACAAGAAGGCCGCCAGTGCGGTAACCGAGAGGATAGTGAGACGTTGCTTCATGTTTTGAGTGTGCGGCCAGCCCGTTGGCCCAGCGCGAGTTTCCGGACGAACCGGCGGCATTTCCGGATGAAAGGTTAGACTAGAGCGTTGCGCGGTGTACGCCACCGCCTCACTTGCCTGATGCTGCGACGCTGGATCCCTACCGTGACGATGATGCTGGTCTCGACGATCAGCTACATAGACCGCAATACGCTGGCCTTGCTGATCCCCACCATCCGTCTGGAGACCGGTATCAGCGCGGAGCAGTACGGCTTTATCGTTTCCGCGTTCTCCATGGCCTACATGGTGGGCAACCCCATCTGGGGCGCTCTGCTGGACCGGTTGGGCTTGCGCGTGGGCATGCTGCTGGCGGTGGGCTTGTGGACGATCGCTTCCGGGGCCCATGCCTGGGCTACGGGGTTTCTGAGCTTTGCGGCGTTGCGGCTGGTGTTGGGCTTTGGTGAGGGCGCGACGTTTCCCGGAGCGCTGCGAACGGTGACGCAGACGCTGCCCCCCGAGAATCGCGGGCGGGGCGTGGCCCTTTCCTATAGCGGTGGCTCGCTGGGGGCCATCATCACGCCGTTGCTGATGGCCCCGGTGGCGGCGGCGCTGGGGTGGCGGGGTGGCTTTCTGTTCACGGGCGCAATTGGCTTGGCCTGGCTGGCGTGGTGGGCGTTTCTTTCCCGGCGCGATGACATTCGGGCGTTGCCGGCGGCCGTTGAGGATCAACGGGCTCGCGTACGTTTTCAGGATCGGCGGTTGTGGGCCTTCTTGTCGTCCTATGCTTTGGGCTCTGTGCCGCTGGGCTTTGTGTTGTACTACGCAGCGCTCTATCTGGCTTCACCGCGCTTTGGCTTAACGCAACGGGAATTGGGCCAGGTGCTGTGGATTCCGCCGCTCGGCTGGGAGGTCGGGTATTTTTTCTGGGGTTGGGTGTGCGATCGTTTGGGCGGGCGTTCCATCCGGAGCATCCTGACGGTGGCCACGGTGTTGAGCCTGCCCCTGATTGCCGCGCCCTATGTGCGTTCGCTGCCGCTACTGATGTTCCAGCTGTTTTTTGCGATGTTCATCACCAGCGGCTTCATCATCCCCAGCGTCCACTACGCCACGCAGATTTTTTCGCGCTCTCAAACGGCTTTGATTGCGGGCCTGGGCGCAGGCTCTTTTTCGGCTTTCATTGCGTTGCTTGCGCCCCAGTTCGGCCGCTGGTTTGACCAGCAGAATTACGAGATCGCTTTCCTGGTGGCAGGCCTGCTGCCGGCAACAGGCTTTCTGCTGTGGCTGGTGCTTACAGGCGGAGGAAGATCTTCCGCGAATGCATCCACCAACCCAGCAGCGTAAGTAACGCCACCTCGGTTAATGAGAACAGCAGCGAGGCATTGGGCGGCGAGGCCAGCCGCGAATAGACGTTGGGCCACAGCCAGGCGTGCGCCCCAGAAAGATTGAGAATGCGCGCCAGGATGCCGCTGGCTACGTAGAGTGCCAGCGCGTTCATCCCGACCATCTCCATCAGACGGAAAGGCGTCCGCCAGCCCCGCACATCCACCACATACCAGCACAGCCAGAGCATCATCGACGCCAGGCCGCACGTGAACAGTACATAGGACGAGGTCCAGATCATCTTGTTGATGGGGAACCAGCCGTCAATCACCATGCCGCTGATCGCCAGGCCAGCGCCCAGCAGTGGGATGTCGGCCATGCGCTTGGCCCGTAACAACGTACCGGCCAGCGCGCCGAGCAGGACGTTGCAAACGGCGGGGAAGGTGGACAGAATGCCCTCCGGGTCAAAGATCTTGGTGCCCGAGTAAAGGTGGCCGGACATCACCAGTTGATCGATGTACTGCTCCAGGTTGCCCTCTGGCTGCAAGACCCCGGGCCCATAGCCCGGCACCGGGACCAGTGTCATAGCTGCCCAATAGCCCGCCAGAATCCCTGCAATCCACAGAATCTGTCCGCGCGTGGAGGTGGTGAGGTAGATGGCAGAAGCCAGGATATAGCACAGGCCGATGCGCTGCAGAACGCCCAGAATCCGGACATGCTGAAAGTCGAACTTGGGGATCAGATTAAACAGGAAGCCGATCAGGAAGATGATCGCGCCGCGCCGTAGGGCGTGTTGGAAAAGTTTGGACTTGTCCGCGCCCTGCTCCACGCGGGCGGCAAATGAGAATGTCATCGCCACGCCCACGATGAACAGGAAGAAGGGAAACACCAGATCCGTGGGCGTCCAGCCATGCCACGGGGCATGTTTGAGAACACCATAGGCGTCCTTGCCGGAGCCGGGATTATTCACCAGGATCATGAAGGCCACCGTGAGGCCGCGGAACACGTCCAATGAGGCAAGTCGTGTCCGCGGGGCGGCCAGTGGGACGGGGGTGGTTGTGGTCACGCGGCTATTTTTTCTTGCCGGTAAACTTGCCTTCGCCTAGTTCACCGTAGATGGCTTTGCCTTCCATGGTGGTGGGACTGGTCAGCTTGCCCACATAGGTGAGGCGCAGCTTTTCTCCACTGTATTCGGCGTTGCCCACTAGTTCAATTGAGTCGCCGTCGAGTTTACCGATCAGGGGAACATCACCGAGCGTGCCGGAATACTTGCCGGTTAGCTTGGTGCCCTCCTGCTTGAGCTCAATGGTAGGTGCGCCGCTTCCGGCCGATAGATCGACCGTAAAGAACCAAGTGCCAGTGACATCGGCGGCATAGAGACAGGCGCTGGTTAGCGCCAGTAGAAGAACACGTGCGAGCATGGTTGAACCTCCCGGGGTGCTGTTCTGAACTGGCGCCTTGTTCCGTGCCGGTGCGCCGCTGCTACCCTTTGGACAGTTTACCTGCTAGTTCGTGCAGAAATTCCCAAGTGTAGATTCCAGTGGAATGATTGTCGTTCCAGTAGATGCGGATGGCGTAGTTCCCGATGGGCTCGACACTGTTGATGCGGAGTGCCGGCTTGTACATTTGGAAGGGGTTGGTTGCGTTAGGCGCTTGCTGATAGTTGGAACGTTCCGGCGGGGTGCCGTGGGCTCCGGTGCAGGTGGCGCACGGGCACTCATCGCGCAGTAAGGCCAGTGGATAGTCGGCGCGCAGGCCGTCTTTCCAGTCAATGGCGATGCCGCGGCTTTTCGAGATGGCGATGTGTTCGGGGTCAGCGGGCATAGGTGGAGATTAGTGGATACGGTTGACGTCGCGCACGCCGGAAACGCGGCGGAGTGCGGCGAGGATTTTGTCGAGATGTTTCTTGTCGCGGATCTCGATGGTCATGTCGATGATCGCGCCTTCTTCCAGATTATTGTGATTGGTGTGGGCTTCCAGTTTTTGGATGTTGCTGTTTTCAGCCGCCAGGATGGACGTGAATTGGGCCAACATGCCGGGGCGGTCCCCGGCGTGGATCTGCACTTTGATCGGGTAGGCTTCCTTGGAAGACCGTCCCCACTTGACGTCGATCTTCCTTTCGGCCTCGAACATTAGGTTCTGAACGTTTTTGCAGCTGGTGCCATGCACGGCGACACCGCGGCCTCGGGTGACGTAGCCCACGATGGGTTCGCCCCAGACGGGGTCGCAACAGTTGGCCCGGAACGTCAGGACATCAGCTGATCCGCTGACGGTGATGACGGGTTCGCGACCATCGCGGAATTCGGGCTTTCCAGCCGCGGGACGGTCGGTTTCGCCTTCCGGCGGGACTTGGTCAGGCGCGAGGCGCTTGATGACTTCGCGCGGTGAGAAGCGGCCATAGCCCAGTTGCGCATGCAGGTCCTCGATTTTGGCGAGGCCGTAATCCCGGATCACTTCTTCGGTGCGGGCCTTGGTGACTCGGGAGAGGGCGACACCCAGCCGGCGGGCTTCGGTTTCCAGATACTTCTCGCCGATTTCAATGGCCTTGGCCCGCTCCGCTTCACTGATGTGGTGCTTGATGCGGGACCGGGCGCGGGAGGTCTTGACGAAGGCCAGCCAGTCCTTGGAGGGGGTGTGCGAGGCCTGAGTGAGGATCTCCACCACATCGCCATTCTGCAGTTGATGGCGCAGTTGGACGATGCGGCCGTTGACGCGGCACCCGACGCAGGTGTTGCCGACATCGGAGTGGATGGCATAGGCGAAATCGACGGGCGTACCCTCGTGGGGCAGCATAATCACGCGTCCCTGCGGCGTGAAGACGAAGACATCCTCCTGCTGCTGCAGGTCCATCTTCATGGTGGACATGAAGTCGGCGGGGTCACGCACTTCGCGCTGCCATTCCACCAGCTGGCGGAGCCACGCGATGCGCTGATCTTCGGGCGCTTGGCCCCGCTTGCCTTCTTTATACTTCCAGTGCGCCGCGATGCCTTCTTCGGCGATGCGGTGCATCTCTTCAGTCCGGATCTGTACCTCAAACATCTGGCCGCCAGGCACCATCACCGACGTGTGGAGGCTCTGATAGAGATTGGGCCGCGGTATGGCGATGAAGTCCTTGATGCGGCCAAAGATGGGGCTCCATTCGGCGTGCATCACGCCCAGAGCCGCGTAGCAGTTCTTGACTGAATCCGTAATGATGCGGAGGGCCAGCAGATCGTACACCTGCTCGATCCCAATCCGCTGCTGCTTCATCTTCACCCACACCGAGTAGGGCCGCTTGAGGCGGGCCTCGACGCGGGCGGGAACTCCTTCGGCGGCCAGCTTCTCCTCCACCTGCGCCTTGATCTGATGGAGAAACTCTTCGCTGGCGTTGCGGCTGGACTGTACCTTATCGCGGATTTCGGCGAACGCTTCCGGCTCCAGGTGCATGAACGCCTGGTCTTCCAGCTCCGCGCGGATCTTACCCATGCCGAGGCGGTGTGCGATGGGGCAGTAGACTTCGAGAGTCTCCTGGGCGATGCGCTTGCGCTTTTCTTCATCGAAGATCTCCAGGCTGCGGATGTTGTGGAGACGGTCGGCGAACTTCACAATGATGACGCGAATGTCCGACACCATCGCCAGCAGCATCTTCCGGACGCTTTCGGCCTGCCGGTCCTCGCGCGAATAGAGGTGGATCTTGCCGATTTTGGTGACGCCTTCGACGCACCGCAGCACCTCATCACCGAACTGCGCCCGGATCTCCTCGGGTTTGGTGGCCGTATCCTCAAGGACGTCATGGAGAAGTGCGGACACCAGGCAGATCATGTCCATCTGTTGGCCGACGAGTATCTCCGCGACAGCGATGGGATGGGTAATGTAGAGTTCGCCCGTCTTGCGGGTCTGCGTCCCATGGCGCTGCTTGGCCAGGGCGTAGGCGTTGTCGAGGGCAGTGAGATCTTCGGCCGGGCGAAGCTGCGCCACGCGGCTGCGGAGTGCCTGGTATTGGGCGTCAGCAGCTGCGGAGCGGGCCAACTCCGTCTCGGCGGGAACAGGGGGCATAAAAGAGAAAAACGGGCGGCTCCGGGGAGGGGCCGCCCGTTCAATTATATCGGACTGAAGTACGGAGAAGAGCGCTACTTGCTTTCTTCGGAGACGATGCCGCCGGCGGC
>JBIKMK010000245.1:0-6176 GCA_044359315.1 Bryobacteraceae bacterium
GGTTGAATCGTCGCTCAACGAGAGGCACGCGAAGCTTTGCCCGTTGAGGGGGCCCGCGTTCTTCAGCGCCAGCGTCCCGCCGTTCAGGTTGAGCTTGCTGCTTTGCGACAGCCGGTTAGCGCCATCGAGTTCCAGGACGCCGCCGCTGATCTTGGTGGTGCCCGTGTAGGTGCTGACGCCGGAAAGCGACATGGTGCCGCTGGTCAACTCCACCAAGTTGAAGTTCTTGATCGAACCGGCATAGGCAAACAACTTACCCGCGCCCGGATTCACCTTCATGGTATTGGTCCCGGTGCCGCCGTCGATGTCGCCCAGAATGGACGCGTCGCCGCCGGTAACGTTGAGGTTGTCGTCTCCCGCGCCCAGGCTGAGGGCCAAGCCACTGCTTGATCCGTCAATCAGGCCCGCGTTGTTGATGGTGTCCTTGTCGGCACCAGCGAGAATCGCCGCCGCCAAAGCCCCGCCGCCGCGGATGGTGGCGTTTGCCTCATTGTTAATGGTGACGGTGAAGCCACTGGCCGGCCCGCCCACCGCGATGCCGGAATCAGAAGAGCCGCGGATCAGGCCGCCACTGTTGTTGTTGACAGTCGTGTTGGCATAGATCGCTTCGCGGGTTCCCCCGGGCACGTCGATGCCGACCAGCGAAATGCCCCGGCCCAAGGCCGTCGCGTTGCCCGCTGCCACCAGCCCTTCAATGGTGCCGGAATTGGTGATGGTGCCGCCGCCTGCGCTAATTCCTTCGCTCAGCGCAAAAACTCCCGCCGCGCTGCTGAAGGCGTTGCCCGAGCGGATGGTGCCAGTGTTCGTCAAGTTCACGATGCCGTCAACATCGACGCCGTCGCCATCGTCGGTGACGCCAAAACCGGAGATGGTGCCGTGATTGATAATCGTGGCGCTTTGGTTGGCATTGAAGCCGTCCAGGTTAATGCCGGAACCGTCCAGGCCCTTGATCACGCCACCGGCTTCATTGGTGACGCTGGTGGTGAAGGTGACGACACTGTTCGGCGCGCCGCCGGTGATGCCATGGCGTGCGCCTTCGATCAACCCGGTGATGTCATTGGTGATCATTACGCCGTTGCTGTTTTGGACATCCACGCCGTCGCTGCTGCTTCCAGTGGACGAGGTTGCCTTGATCGTACCTGCGTTATACACCACACCATTGACGCCTGGCCGGACGGCGTCGGCCTGATCAGCCAACATGAAGCCCGTGCCGTAGTTATTGATGGTGTTCGATCCACTTAAGATCGCCGTGAAGTCCACGGCCTGCGCGCCACCCGCCGACTTGTTGAGCGATTTCATCGTGCCGTAGTTATTCAACGTGACGCTGGCCGGAGACCGGTTCATTTGGAACACGTCCGCATCCGCCGCCTGCATCAGGGCAGTGGAATTGGAAATGCTGCCATTGTTGATGGTGAGGCCCGTGACGCCGGTGTTGTCGCGGATCACGCGGCCAGTGCCGGTTTGGGAGATGGTGCCCAGGTTAGTCAGCGTCGCATCGTTGCCAGTGATGCTGACGGCTACCGTGCCGCCGCTGATGGTCAGGGAGATGCCGGCGTTGACGGTTCCAGTCTCGCCCGCGGCTGCTCCCAACGTACGAGCGGTGTTGGAGTTGGCGGCGAGGGTGAAACTCGCCGCCTGGCCGATGGCTCCGGCCAATGTGACCAGTACAATGGCCACCACACAGTTGGCGAACCGGTGGAAAGCAGCGAGCGCTTGGGTGAAGGTCACAGGGCGGGTGAAAACAAATGATTGCACGAGAAAACTCCAGAATCGATTCGGAACAGCTTTATAGGTTATCAATCGAACATTACAATGACATTGCATCAGCGGACGGGCGTTGCCCAGTTTCGGGCGCATCGTGCCGGCTAGCCGACGACCTTCTTCGGGAAGTCTGATGCTTGCTTGTACGCTTCCAGCGTGTTGTAGACAATCGGACAGACGCTCGCTCGCTCCGGCATGTGCCACATGCGGGCAATCAGTGAGCCGGGCCCCCGCACCAGGTGCGGGCAGTCCCGGCAGATGTCCGGGCGGTCTTCATAATGAGCAGATCTCAAGTAACTGCATGTTCAGCGCCATCTGGTCCCAAACCGGTGACCTTTTGGGCGTGGGCCGGGAGTGGGCACCTATGAGCAATAAAAAAGGGCCCAGGGAGAGATCCCCGGGCCCTTGGCTTGTTGAGTGATGAAGCTGGTAGCTTACGGCTTCATGTCCTGTTCCTGGATGAACACGGTCCACTCTTCGGTCCAGTCCACCAGGTTGAAGGCCCCAACGTAATCAGCGAACTGATCGAAGAAGCCGTCATCGGGCGACAGCGTCCAGCCGGTACGCAGCACGGGCGAACCCGTACGCGGCCGGAAGTCCGGGTCGCTGTACTCGATCGGGCGGCGCAGGTTGGGGTTGGCGAAGACGATCTTGCGGGCGGCGTTATCGGCATAAGGCAAAAACGCCGGCAGCACCTGATCGGCCAGAGTATTGGCCCGCGGCGTGGGCGTCACGTTGCGGCCATTGTCCCAGGAGACGACACCGCTGATGCTGTAGTCGCCGTTGGCCATATTGGGCTGGATGGAGGCGAAATCGGCACCGCCGTAGGTGCGGGTGGTCCAGTTCAGGCAAAGCATGTTGTTGTAGATGCCGCCCGCGCCACGGCGCGTGTAGATGCAGGGGGAATCGGCTTCGTCATAACCACGCGACGCGCTGCCCAAGTGGGCATTGCCGACAAAAGTGAAGTTGTACATGCCGGACTTGCCCAGCGGACGGGCCGCAAAGTCGCGTTCGTAGTTGTCGGCTTCGATGCCACGGTTGGACAGGTCGGAGTTAGCGACCGCCACCACATACTGAACGCGGCCCCGGTAGCCGATCTGCGTATCGATGAAGTCGTCCGCGCCGTAGGTGCCCACCAGGTACTTGGCATCGTTGTTGCCGCCGAACCATTCAAACGAATCGTCCAGACCGTAGCTGGCCTGCAAGTACTCGCTCTTGGTGGCGGAGCCACAACCACCCCAGGTGAAGGAGTTGGTCTCTTCATTCGGCCGCAGCAGGGAACCGGCAAATTCGACCCGCACATAGCGCAGCGAGCCACAGTTGTGGGTGTCATCCGTGCCGCCGTAGCGGTTGTCCGGCGAATCCGGCAAACCTTCAATGAACAGGCTGCCGCTGGGGTCATTCAAACGAGCCCGGCCCAGCATGATCAAGCCGCCCCAATCGCCGCGCTGGCGCTGGCCAAAGGGCTGAGAACTGGTCATGATGATCGGGCGGGAGCGCGTGCCTTCCGCCACCAAACGGCCCGTGGTGCTGACCAGCAGCACCGACGGCGGCTGCGAACCCGGCGTGCCGATGATGAACGTCCCCGGCTGAACCGTCAGCACGGCATTGTTGTTCACCTGAACGATACCGGAGATCCGGTAAGCGCGATCATTGGTCAGCGTCCGACTGGAGGAGATGACGTTGGGCAGTTGTTCGGTGCCCCGCACGATGCCGAACTTGAAGTAGGCCGACTTCAGCACGCGCGTGCCGGTGCGGTCACGAATCTGCGCGATGATCGTGTGCATGCCGTAGTCTTCAAACAGGCTTAGCGGTACACTGGCGACGCGGCCGCCCTCACCCACCAGAATCTCCTTCTCCGCGTTGGGCAGGGTGGTCGTCTGGTAGCCATCGCCGGCCGTCCGGTTGAAGATGTCCGTCGCTGCTTCGCCCGCCGAAGGCAGGTAGTAGCGCTTGCCGTCCTGGTTGTCCTGGCGGAGCAGGAACAGCGTGTACTGGTTGGGGTCCTCGGCGTTCTTGATCGTCCACCGGATGGTGGCGGACTCGCCGGGGCTGTAGATGTATTTGTCGGTCCAAACCCACATGGCCACGCCGGACCGGATCTCCGGTTCGTCGTCGGCCGTATTGGTCTGGGCCAGGATGGAACCTGCGCCATAGCTCGCCAGCAGGGCGAGGCCAATCAGAAACTTGTTCTGCATGTAGTTACTTTCCTTTCTCAAAACAAACTTGGTTCCCCGCTTTGCAAGGCGGGAGGATTTCTAAAAGAACGAATAGCTGGTGCCGATCGTGAAAGTGCGCCCGATCTTGAAATCGCGCACGACGAACGTCGATTGGGTGTACCAGTACCGGTTGTCGGTTAAGTTCTCACCGCTGAACCGGACATTCCACTTGCCTTTCTCATCCAGGTTCACCTGATAGACGAAGTCGACAAACGTGGTCCGCTCCTGGTAAACGTCCGGCAACCGGAAGGTGCCGACGTCGGTGATGCGGCGTGAAACGGAGTTCACATAAAAGCGCGCATTGGAGTGTAGCTTGGGGTAGAGCCATTCGGCGATGGCGTTATAGATGAACCGTGACTGGCCCACCAGCGGGCGGTCCAGTGAGGTGAGAATCGCCTTCTGGCTCTCCAGAATGCTGACATTGGAGTTCACGAAGGTGAAGTTGGACTGCACCGAGAACGGCGTCATCTTCTTGTTGAGGAAACCCAGATTCTTGCGCATTTCCAGCTCGATGCCCTGGTTGTTGGCGCCGCCCACGTTGATGAAGCTCTGCCGCAACTCAGAGGCCGTCGGGCGGTAGGTCTGCTCGATCGGGTTGCTGAACTTCTTGTAGAAATAGCTGGCCGCGATTACTTGATTGCCACCCAGGAACCACTCCCAGCGGGCGTCAAAGTTGTCAATGGTGGCCCGTTGCAGGTCCGGGTTACCCACCGTCGAATAGCCGCCGACGACGTTGGTGAACTCAAACGGCGACAACTCACGGAAGTCCGGGCGGTTGACGGTGCGGCCAAAGCCGAAGCGGATATTCTGGCGGGCGGTCTTTTGGTAGATCAGGCTGACGGCCGGCAACGGGTCGCGGTTGGACAACATCGCCCGCGTGGGTACACTGCCCGGCACTAGCGGATCGTTGGTGGTCACCAGGATGTTGGCGTCTTCATACCGCATGCCGCCAACGATGCGCCACTTGGGGCCCAAGGCGATATCCGCCATCGCATAGCCGCCATAAACGTCCATTTCGGCGGCATACTTGTCGGTGCCACGGGTGATCTCGCGGAGCGCGAATCCATCCGGGCGGATGTTGTTGGGGCCCAGGATGTCATTCGTGGGGCGGGTGAAGTCGATCGTACCCGCACGGACCGGGAAGTAACGGAAGCGGCGGCCATCAAAGTCGCGCCGCCGGACCGTGCCGCGGAAGCCCACCTTGAAGATGCCGCTTACCTTGCCGTTGTAGAACGGCTTGGTCCAGTCTGCCTGCGGCTCATAGATTTTGTCGGCCAGATTGTTGAAGAAGCGGAAACCCGATTCCGGCAGGTTGATGTAGGTGTAAGGTTCCCGCGAACCCGGCTCCCGGCCGCGGATCGTTTCGCGCAAATCCGGCTCGTCCCGCTTGGATGTGGAGTAAGTGAACTGCCAGTGAAGGACACTGTTGCCCAGCTTCGAGAAGGCATGGTCGCCTTCGATGCCGGTGGAGAGCAGTTGCCGCTCCACCCACCGCAGACGGGTGGATTCGATCTCCTGGCCGTTGCCGCCGTTCAAACCGCGGATCACGCGCGTCTCCTGATCGGAATCGCGAGTCAGCGTGTTGCGGAAGATCAGCTTGTTGTTGGCGTTCACCCGGTAGGCGGCGTTCAACACGCCACCGACGCGGGCCCCGATCGTATCGACGTTAAAGTCGTTGTAGTCAGAGAAAATCGCCGGCCGGCCGCCACCAGAGTTCACCAGAAAGCGCTGCAACTGCGGCGTCCGCTGCGGTGTGTTGGCAAACGTGAGTGCGCCCACAAAACCCCACTTGCCGATGCTGGTGCCGCCCGAGACCGAATAGGACTGCTGAGGCCGCATGGAGTCCGTGAACCGGGGCTGATAGTTATTCGAGAAAGCGCGGCCAAACTGCTGGAACTGCGATTCCGAGAAGTTGCCGGGGAACAGCCGCTTGTCTTCGGGGAAGACACTCGGCAGCGCGCGCGTCCCGTCGTCCACGCCAAAGAAGTCGCGCGCGCCGCCGAACTGGCCGGCAAACCGGTTGAAGGTGGTTTGCGAATTGAAGCCGTAGTTCACGGACACCTGCAGGTTGGGCGCGGTGGGGAACTCCACCGTCTGGAGTTGCACCAGGCCGCCCGAAAACTCACCCGGCAGGTCCGGCGAATACGTCTTCAACACCTTGATGTTGTCGATCAGTGAGGCTGGGAATAGATCCAG
>JBIKMK010000246.1:0-6141 GCA_044359315.1 Bryobacteraceae bacterium
ATCACTTCCATCACTGATTCGCACCAGTGGACGATGTCCTTGCTCTTTTCGCCTACCGAGACGCAGGCGATGCCGAACAGCACGCTGAAGATGACGATTTGTAGTACGTCGCCGGAGGACATGGCTTCGATGATGCTCTTGGGGAACATCTTTTCCATGGTTTCGGCGAAGGTGAGTTTGGTTGCCGTCAACTGCGCGGCACCGGCTCCCGGCAGTGTGAGGCCGTCACCCGGGCGGAACACGTTCACCATCAACAGGCCGATCACGAGCGCCAGCGAGGTGGCCACCAGGAAGTAGCTCATCGATTTGGCGCCAATGCGTCCCATCGTGTTGACGTTGCCCGATTTGGCAATGCCGTAAACCAGTGAGGCGAAGATCAGCGGCGCGATGATCGATTTGATCAAGCGGATGAAGATGTTCGACACCACCGACAACTGAACGGCGAACGATGGTGCCAGGGCACCAATCGCGATGCCGGCGACGGTGGCAATGATGATCCACGTCGTCAAAGAAATCTTTTTCATCGACTCTCCTCGAGCGGGGGCGCCAGTCAGTTTAGCGCTCGCCCCATTTCAACTTTTCCCGCAAAACGTCAAAGAATAGCAGTTTTGGCGGTCGAATCAGATGGACGGCATGGTCCGAACGGCGGCACAACACGTGATCGCCCTTCTTGAGAGGTTCGCCGACTTGACCATCAATCGTCAACCAGGCATCGTTGTCTTCGGCCAGATTGGCCAAATTGACCTCGCTTGAAGCGGGGACGATGACGGGACGATTGGTCAACATGTGCGGGCAGATGGGGGTGAGCGCCAACGCCTCAACGGTCGGGAAAATGATGGGTCCGCCGGCGGACAGCGAATAGGCGGTGGACCCCGTGGGCGTGGCCACAATCAACCCATCCGCCTTGTAGCGGCAAACAAAATGCCGGTCCACGCGCGCTTCCAGATCGATCATGCGGGCCAGCGCGGCTTTGGTGATCACCACGTCGTTCAGGGCGTGATAGGTGGAGATCGCCTGGCCTTCGCGGTGCACTTCGCAGGCCAGCATGCGGCGGGTGCCGATGCGCTGTTCGCCGTTCAACGCCCGGGCCAGTTCCACGTAGATCTCTTCCACGGTGATGGCGGTCAGGAAGCCGAGGCCGCCCAGGTTGACGGGGAACAGCGGAATTTCGCGACCCTTCACCGCCCGGGCGGCCGACAGCAGCGTGCCATCGCCCCCCAGCACGATCACCATCTGGGTGCCGTCCGGGACTTCGTCGCGGGCGATGGCGGCCACGCCGGGCGCATAGGCGGCGGTTGATTCATCACACCGCGCGGTGATGCCACGGGCGGCCAGCCAGGCCAGCAGTTCCGGCACCAGTTCGTAGGCCGCGGCTACGCCGGGCTTGGAGACAATACCGATCTGCGTGGTTTGGTTCATTCGGTCAACGCCCTTTACTCGCGGCCCCCGTCAGCATTGGTTTGACGCCAGGCATGCAGCAGAAACTCGCGATTGCCTTCAGCGCCTAGGATGGGTGAGTCTATCAGGTCTGTCAAGAAGCCGAGTTGCTCGACAAACTCGCGTACCTTCCGGCAGGCCGCCTGGTGAAGCTCTGGTTCGCGCACAATGCCGCCCTTGCCCACCTGTTCCCGGCCCACCTCAAACTGCGGCTTGATCAGAATGACCAACTCGCCGTCGGGCGCCAGTGTGCCCGCCATGGCCTCGGCGATCAGGGTGACGGAGATGAAGCTGACGTCGGTGACGATCAGGGACACGGGCTCGCCCAGATCGGTGGGGGTCATCTTGCGGGCGTTGAGATGGTCCTTCACGATCACGCGGGCGTCGGTCTGGAGCTTCCAATCAAGCTGCGTGGTCCCGACATCGATGGCGAACACTTTGGCCGCGCCGCGCTGCAGCAGGCAATCAGTGAAGCCGCCGGTGGAGGCACCAACGTCAGCGCAGACCAGGCCCCACGGGTCAATCCGCCAATGGTCCAGCGCACCGGCCAGCTTAAAGCCGCCGCGGCTGACGTAGGGCATCTGGCCCAATAGATCGATGCGGCAGGTGGAGGCGTAACTGTGGCCGGGCTTGTGGGCCTTCTGGCCGTCCACCATGACGGAGCCGGCCAGGATCAACGCCTGCGCTTTCTCCCGCGACGGGGACAAGCCGCGCTCCACGATGAGGACGTCCAGCCGTTGGCGCATCTCAGGTCTTGCGGTGCACGATCAAGTCGGCGATGCCTCGCAGCGGATCGCCACGTTCGCCAAAGATCGACAGCGCTTCCCACGCCGCCACTCGCTCGTCTTCGGCCATCTTCTTGGACCGGTCCAGGCCATAGACGGCCGGGAAGGTGATCTTGTGCTGGGCGGCGTCCTTGCCGGCGGTTTTGCCCAACTCCTCCGACGAAGCCTCGATGTCGAGAATGTCGTCCACGATCTGGAAGGCCAAGCCGGTGTGCTCACCGTAGGCGGTCAAGGCGGCCAGCTCCGTTTCGGAGGCCCCGGCATAGATGGCCCCCATGCGCACGCTACAGCGCAGTAGAGCGCCGGTTTTGGCGCGATGGATCAGCTCCAGACGCTCCGCGGTGGGCGGCTGGCCTTCACCTTCAATGTCGTGGACCTGCCCGGCAATCATGCCGCCCCGCGTGCCCGCGGCTTGCGCGACTTCCACCACCAGCCGCGCCCGCACTTGGTCGCTGACTTCCGGGAGGCTGGCGAGAATCTCAAATGCCAGCGTGCACAACGCATCGCCGGCCAGAATGGCCATGGCACCGCCAAAGACCTTGTGACATGTCAGGCGCCCGCGACGGTAATCATCGTTGTCCATGTCCGGCAGGTCGTCATGGATCAGCGAATAGGTGTGGATCAGTTCCAGCGTGCAGGCCGCGTCGGCGATGCCCGGCGTTTTGTCGTTGACGGCGGCGGCGGCCTCCATGGCCAGCACCGGGCGGATGCGCTTGCCACCGCCAAACAGGCTATAGCGCATCGCCTTGTGGATGGTGGCCGGATCGGCCGTCTCCGGGGGAACCCAGCGCTCGAGGGCGGCCTCGACCTGGGGCAGAAACCGCTTCATCCCTGGCGCGGCGAACTTGCGCCGCTGGGCGTGGGGAATGGCTCCACCGTCACGCTGCTGCCTTTGCGGATCAGCATCTCGACGCGCGTTTCGGCTTCTTCCAGTTGCTTACGGCAGGTTTGAGAAAGCTGCATGCCTTTTTCGAATAGCTCCAGCGCGCGCTCAAGCGGGACTTCGCCGCTTTCCAGTTCTTCCACCACCGCTTCCATCTCGTCCAGGCTGCGCTCGAACGACTGCGCCGTTACCGCCGTGGGCGCGGGGGTCTTGTTGGGAGTCTTTTCCGTCACTCGACTCCTGTTTTAGCATGCGGAGTTCATCGAGCGACAGTTCCCGGTACCGGCCCACCGGTAAGTCGCCGATCGAAAGCGACCCAATGCGGGTCCGGACCAGCTTCTCCACGCGGCTGCCCACGGCTTCCAGCATGCGCCTCACTTGCCGGTTGCGGCCTTCGGTGATGATGATTTCAAGAAACGAATGCGTCTCGTTCTCCATCAGGCGGCGCACCTGTGCGGGGCGCGTCGGCCCATCATCGAGCGTGACGCCTTGCGCCAGCATCGCGAGCGCTTCGTCGCTGACTTTGGGGTGGCATTTCACCTGATAGGTCTTGGCGACGTGAAACTCCGGGTTGGTCAGCCGCTCCGCCAACTGCGTGTCGTTGGTCAACAGCAGCAGGCCGCTGGAATCCTGGTCCAGTCTGCCCACGGGTGAGATGAACTGTTCGATACCGGCCAACAGATCGTAGACCGTGGGGCGGCCCTCCGGGTCCTTGTAGGTGGTCAAGTACCCGGTGGGCTTGTACAGCAGTAGATACAGCCGCTTCTGCCGCGTGAGCGGCTGGCCATCGAATGTGACGCGGTCCTGGCTGAAGGTCACCCAATGATCGGGGTTCTCGATCACCCGGCCATTCACCGCGACGCGCCCAGCATGGATCCAGCTGCGCGCCTCCGTGCGTGACCCCAGGCCAGCTTTGGAGATCACGCGTTCCAGCGTCTTTTGCGGCTCATTGCGTTCTGGGGGTGGCGGCACGCGCTGCTTCATCGGCTCTCCGGCACGGGCAGATAGACGGGCTCGAATTCGCCTTTGGCCGAAAAGACGGCCACCCCATGCGGCGCGGCGCTCACTGGCAGGTCAAAGGTGACCGCCGGACCGGATTGCCGGGCGCGGGCCACCATCGGGTGAAAGCGCATGCCGTTCTCGCCGGTGTAGCGCACCAGTTCTTCCACCAGCACTACGTCGGCTCCGTGTGGTGCGTTGATGGTCAGCTTCCCCTTTCGTCGCTTCAGGCTCACTTTGGGGGCGGGGCCGCGGGGTGTCGCGAACCGCTCCTGCAGGCGGGTCTCCAGGCGCTCCCAGGCGGGGATGGAGCGGGAGCGTGGCCCGCCGGTGGTCATGGCTTGTCCATCGATCACTATCAGCGGAATTCCCGGCTCACCTGCTTCGCGCCAACGGGCCACTGAAGCCGCATTGGTCAGCGGGTCCGGCACGGGGATGTTCTGGTGATACATCACCACGACCAGATCCTGGCGGCGGTAGCGTTCGAGCGCGGCATCCACGGCGAAGCTGGACGCGACGCAGGGCGGACAGCCGGCACCCGTAAAGACTTCCAGCATTACCGTGTGCCCGCCGGGCGGGCGCTCGAAGGGCGTTACCGGCACCGGGTTCGGCGACACCTGACGGTAGAGCGTATCCACTTCGGCCCGCAGCGCGTCATTTTCAGGGGCTAGCTTTTCTTCGATCACAAGCGAAAGAAATTTAATTCGGGGCCGGTCCGCTTCGGGTACCGCGGCGGCCAGTTCCGCTGCCCGCTGACGCAAGGCGGGCAGGCCTTGTTCGGCGGCCAACTCCAGCATGGTGCGCCGGATACGCTCTGATCCGGGGGTGCGCGGATACTGCTTCAGCACTTGTTCCAAAGCGGCCATGCGCGCGGCGGGATCGGCCACGCGGCGGGCTTGTTCAAAGGCGCGCTGGTCTGGCGGCAGTAGTTGGGCCAGCAGCAGCGCGATCAGAGCACAGTGCATGCTCTATGATCGCTGGTAGAGAGTCCCCGGGCCAAAGCCCCCGGTGGATGTTGGTGGACTGAAGTGGGGAATCGATAACTTGGCGCTGCTTATTCGCGGAGCCCGGCAGCTGTTGACGCTGCGCGGCTCCTCGTCGCCCCGTCGTGGGAGCGAAATGGCGGAACTGGCCATCATTGAGGATGGCTCCCTGCTGATCTCTGATGGCCTGATCCGGGAAGTGGGCCCCTCGCGCCGCATTGAGAACCTGGCCGTGGCCCGCGAGGCCCACGAGATTGACGCCACGGGCCATGTCGTGATGCCCGCCTTTGTCGACTGCCGGGCCAATTTGTTTGACGCGGCCCGCCGGGGACGGCCGGGCTTGACGCCGGCGCGGCTGGAACTGGAGGCCCGGGAACTGCTCCGCCACTTCATCCGCCACGGGACGCTGACCGCCGGTGTACACACCGCCGACGCGCGGGAACTGAAGCTGCTGGCACCGCTGAGTTCTAACCTGATGGATCTGTTGGCGCTGGAGGCACCGCTGGCCGAAGCGGCGGCGGTGGGCGGCATGACCGGCACGGGCCGCGTGCGTGAGGCCGTGGCCCGCAGCGCCCGCTATTGTGAGGACCCGCGCGAAGAGCTGGATCTGCTGGCTGGCTCCACCACGACTGCTTTGCTCCGTCCCCAAGCCCCCTATCTGCGGCACCTGATCAACATGGGCGCGGCGATTGCCCTAACCAGTGGCTTTGGCGAAACGGCGCGCGGCGTCTTCAGCATGCCGATGGTGATGGCGGACGCCTGTTCGCAATTGGAGCCGGAGGAAGCGGTGGTGGCTTCGACCATCAATGCCGCGCACGTGCTGGGCATACCGCGGCTGGTGGGGTCACTGGAGGTGGGCAAGCAGGCCGACGTGCTGCTGCTCAATATCCGCGACTACCGCGACCTGTTCCGTTACGCAGGTGCGAATCTGGTATCGAAGGCGATCAAGCGCGGACGCTTGGTCTATCAACAAGGAGCCGTCGAATGGCCCGACGACTAATCGAAGCTGTTCCCAACTTTTCCGAAGGGCAGGACCCACGCATCGTGGGCCGCA
>JBIKMK010000247.1:0-6126 GCA_044359315.1 Bryobacteraceae bacterium
CAGCTTCCTGGACGCCTGGACGGCAGCGCTCGGCTACACCGGGCAGCTTTACTTCGACTTTTCCGGTTACTCCGACATGGCGCTCGGCCTGGGCCTGTTGTTCGGCTTGCGCATCCCCAGAAACTTCCACTCCCCTTACCGCGCCGCCGGCATCCAGGACTTTTGGCACCGGTGGCACATCAGCCTTTCTACCTGGCTGCGTGACTATCTCTACATCCCGCTCGGTGGAAGCCGGGGCGGCACGTTCCGGACTCAGGGTAACCTGATGCTCACCATGGTGCTGGGTGGCCTGTGGCATGGCGCCAACTGGACCTTTGTCGTCTGGGGCGCTTACCACGGCCTGCTGCTGATCATTGACCGCCAGGGCGGTAGCTTCTTCAGTAAGTGGCCGCGCCTCGTGTACCAGGTGCAAACGTTCGTCCTGGTGGTGATTGGCTGGGTGCTATTCCGGTCTGACAACCTGCCGATGGCGGGCCGCTGGCTTTCCGCGATGTTTCAACCGGACCATGCCGGCAGCCTCGCCCCCCGCGCCGCGGCCTGGCTTGCGGTGGCCGCCGCCTGGGTGCTGCTGGTGCCGGAAAGCTGGGAGATCAAGTTCCCCACCACCCTACGCTGGGCCCCCATCTACGCCGCCGGACTGTTGCTGGCCTATTACTACATCAATGGGACCGAGTCGGTGTTTCTCTACTTCCAGTTTTAGACGCTACATCACCAGCAGCGCGGCCAAAAGCTCGATGCCGTCCCACAGATTGCCGATGCGGGCGTTCTCGTTGTGAGTGTGCTGGTTGTCGTCGTGGTTGGCGCTCGGGACCGCCACCAGCGGCACTCCCGTCACTTCCTCAAACACCACCAACGGCAGGCTGCCACCCGATGAGGGTTCCAGCACCACCGGCTCTTTCACCCGCTTAGCCAGCGCGATGATCTTCTGCGCGACGGGCAGATCGAGCGGCGTGCGAAAAGCGTTGTAGCTTAGGTTGACGTCCACGCGGGCCACTTTGGCATGGCTCAGCCGCTCCTGATCCGTGGGGTCACGGCCTTCGATCACGAAATAGCCTTGATCCCGCATGTGGGCAATCACTTTGTCGGCCTGACGGCGGCCGTCGTTGCCCTTCACCAGGCGCAGGTCGATGGAAGCCTTCGCCTCGGGCGGCACGACGTTGGCCGCCTTGGTGCCCACTTGCGCGCTTTCCAGGCCGCGGATATTCAGTGACGGCTTGTAGTAGCTCTCGCGCAGATCGCCGTTGAACTGTTGCGTCGCGCCCAGCAACAGTTCCTGCTTCAGCTCCGCGTCCTGCTTGGGGTTACTCATGATCGCCGCCCGCTCAAGCGGGCCCAGCGGCGTCACGTCGTCATAAAAACCCTTCACCAGCACCTTACCTTCGCCATCGGTCATCGACGCCAGCAGCCGTGCCATGTTCATGGCCGGGTTCGGGGCCCAGTTGCCGTAGTGGCCGGAATGGAGGCCGCGCTTGGCTCCGTAGACGGTCAGGTCCAGCCCCGCCACGCCGCGCGCGCCAAAGCTCAACTTCTGCGCCCGGCTTTGGTGGATGGGTCCGTCACAAATCAGCCACACCTCGCCCTTCAACTTGTCCTTGGCCTTCATCATCAGCCGCCGCAGATTGGGCGAACCGGCCTCTTCCTCGCCCTCAAAGAAGAATTTCAGATTCGCTTGGGGCCTCAAGCCCGCGGCCGACAGGGCGGAGAGCGCGGTGGCGAGGGAGATGATCGGGATCTTGTCATCGGTGGCGGAGCGGGCGAACAAGCGCCATTCGCGGTCATACTTGGCCTGCTCCAGCGGCAACAGCTTGCCGTTCATCTCCACGGGAGCGGTTCGCAATATCGGTTGAAATGGGCCGGAGTCCTTCCACTTTGCTGGGTCCACCGGTTGGCCATCGTAGTGGGCATAGAACAGCAGCGTCCGCGTCGCACCCGGGACCAGCAGTTCGCCGTAGACGGCCGGGTTGGCCCCCTCCACCTCAATCAACTCGGTCTTCACACCCCGCGCGGCATACATCTGGGCGATGTGCTGGGCGTTGCGCCGGATGTTGGCCTTGTCGGAGGCGACATTGGGGATGCTGAGCAGCTCGACATACTCGCGGATGATCTTCTGTTCATTCGCCTCCCGGTACCTTCGCGCGGCATCGGCCGCCGGAGGCCGCTGCGCCAGCAGGGGAAGTGCGGCCATGGCCGCCAGAGTCCAGCTCGAAAACATGAATCGAGGATAGCTGAATTCCCTTTCCTCACCCCGTGATAGCCTGAGATTTGAGCTTCACCGATTCTTTCTTCGCCCGTAAATTCGGCCTTACGACCGCTGATCTCGAAGGCTACCTTTCCGTCGCCTTAAGCCACGGCGGCGACTATGCTGACCTGTACTTTGAGTACGTCGCCACCAGTTCACTCGGCATCGACGAAGGCATCGTCAAAAGTGCCAGCCAGGGCGTCTCCCTCGGCGTCGGCGTCCGCGTGCTGTCCGGCGAAAAGACCGGCTACGCCTACTCCGACGACCTGAGCCCGGACAAGATCCGCCATGCCTGTAAGACCGCCGCCTGCATCGCGAACGGTCCGTCGAAGGTAGAAAAGACCGGCCTCTATGAAGGCCCCAAGCGCGATCTCTACCCCGTCTTGACCGCCCCCAACGACACCACCTTGAATGAGCGTGTCGAACTGATCAAACGGGCCGATCGCGCCGCCCGCGCCTACGACTCGCGCGTCTTTCAAGTACGCGCCAGCTATGCCGACAACGTGCGGGAGATCCTGGTCGCCACCAGCGACGGCACGTTAAGCCATGACCGGCAACCGATGGCCCGCGTGAACGTCACCGTCCTGGCGCGTCAAGGTGACGGCTCACCGCAGGAAGGCTATGCCGGCGGCGGTGGACGCATGGGGCTGGAAGTGTTTGAGTCCGACAAGAGCCCGGAACGCTATGCCCGCGAGGCCGCGCGGCAGGCGATCATGCAACTGGACGCCATCGACGCGCCCGCCGGGGAGATGACCGTCGTGCTGGGCCCCGGCTGGCCCGGCGTACTGCTGCATGAGGCAGTTGGACATGGCCTGGAAGCGGACTTCAACCGCAAAGGCGTCTCGGCCTTCTCGGGGCGCATCGGCCAGAAAGTGGCCAGTGAGCTTTGCACGGTCATCGACGACGGCACCATGGCGCACCGCCGCGGGTCGATCAACATGGACGACGAAGGCAACCCGACGCAGCAGAACGTGCTGATCGAAAAGGGCATCCTGCGCGGGTACCTGCAGGACAACCTCTCCAGCCGCCTGATGGGTGGCGCCTCCACCGGCAGTGGCCGCCGCGAAAGCTATCAGCATGTCCCGATGCCGCGCATGACCAACACCTTCATGCTGTCGGGTGACAGCACGCCGGAAGAGATCATCCGCTCTGTTCCCAAGGGCCTCTACTGCGTCAACTTCTCCGGTGGCTCGGTCGACATCACCTCCGGCAACTTCGTCTTTTCGGCCAGCGAGTGCTATGAGATCGAGAACGGCCGCCTGGGCCGCCCGGTGCGCGGCGCTTCTCTGATCGGCAATGGGCCCGAAGCGATGAAGTATGTCTCGATGGTCGGCAACGACTTGAAGCTGGATGAAGGCATCGGCGTCTGCGGCAAGGAAGGACAGTCGGTCCCGGTGGGCGTCGGCATCCCCACCGTCCGCATCGACCAGATGACCGTCGGCGGTGTCGCGTGATCCAGCAACTGGCGAACGATGTCGTCGCGCGCGCTTTGAAATTGGGTGCGACCGAGGCCGAGTGCACGGTGGCCGAAGGCAATGAGTTCTCGGCCAGTGTCCGGCTGGGCGAAGTGGAGCAGTTGAAAGAGGCCGGGTCTCGCGGAGCGGGCATCCGCGTCCTGATCGGCCAGCGGACCGGCTCCGCCACGACGTCCGATCTGACGCCGGAAGGCGTGGAGCGAATGGTCCGCGCCGCCATCGACAATGCCAGCGTCACCACTGATGACCCGTTTGCAGGTCTGCCGGATGAGGCGGAGCTGGGGTCGATTGACGTGGATCTGGAGACCTACTCCGAAGCGGTGGAGCAGTTGGAAGCTGAATGGAAGATCGCCCAGGCCAAGGCGGCTGAGGCAGCGGCGATGCAGTTTGATCCGCGCATCACCAACTCCGAAGGCGGCTCCTTTGATACTTACCTGAGCTCTCGCGCCTTCGCTAATTCGCGGGGCTTTTCGGGCCTGGCCCGGTCGTCATCGTGTTCGATTGCGGCCATTCCGGTGGCCAAAGAAGGCGAGAAGATGGAGCGGGATTACTGGTTCTCGATCGCCCGCCGTCCAGACCGGCTGGAGGCGGCGGATCTGGTGGGGCGCTTGGCCGCACAGCGCGCCGTGCGCCGCCTGGGAGCGCGCAAGGTATCCACGCAAAAGGTGCCCATCGTGTTTGAACCCCGCATCGCGCGTAGCTTGCTGGGCAATCTGTTTGAGGCGGTCAGCGGCGATTCGATCTACCGTCAGGCTTCGTTCTTGAATGGACAACTGGGCGAGCGGGTGGCGAGTGAGTACCTCACCGTCATCGACGACCCAACGATTCCGGGCCTGTTCGGCAGTTGGCCGTTTGATGATGAAGGCGTCCGCGCCCGCCGCAAAGTAGTGGTGGAACGCGGCATCCTGAAGACCTATCTGCACAACACCTATACGGCGAAGAAGCTGGGCACCGCCACGACCGGCAACGCGGCGCGCGGCTTGGCCGGCAATGCCTATGTCGATCACGGGAACTTCTATCTCGAAGCGGGGTCTAAAACTCCGGAGCAGATGATCAGCGGTATCAAAAGTGGCCTCTACGTCACCGAACTGATGGGCCAGGGCGTCAACGTCGTCAATGGCGACTACTCCCGCGGCGCCGCCGGCATGTGGATTGAGAATGGCGAGCTGGCCTACCCGGTGAGCGAGATCACCATTGCGGGTAATCTAAAGCAGATGCTGCTTGATATCGAAGAACCAGGTGCGGATCTCGAGTTCCGCGGTTCGGTGGCCAGCCCCACGCTCAAGATCCGGGAGATGACCGTCAGTGGCAACTAGAGCCATCCTCACGGCCCTGCCCGTGCTCGCCCTGCTCTCCGCGTGCGCCACCGGCCCCAAGGAGCCAACAGCGCTGACGCCGGAAGCAAAGGCCTATGTGAAGAACCTTGCCTTGGCCGGCGTTGAAATGAAGGCCGCCGAATCCTTCTCCGGCCAGCAGGTGGTGGAGATCCTGGGCCAGATCACCAACAAAGGCGACCGCAACCTGAAGACCGTCGAAGTGATGTGCGTCTTCTATGACCCCTCGGGCCAAGTGGTGGCGCGAGAGCGCGTGGCCATTGTGCGCGAAAAGACGGGCGGTCTGAAGCCTGGTGACACGAAGCCGTTCCGCCTGCCCTTCGACACGCTGCCCACCAGTTGGAACCAGGCCGCGCCCGGCCTAGTGATCGCCGCCATCATCTTTGGTTGAAGCGGGCATTCCCCATGGCAAGCATTCTGCTGGTGGAAGACAACGAGGACCAGCTATTCTTGCGCCGCATGATCCTGGAACGCGCCGGGCATCAGGTGACCCCGGCGGATTCGGTGGCGGCCGCGCGGCTGGCGCTGGACCCGCCGCCGCAGGTGGCGCTGATGGATTTAAGCCTCCCCGGCATCGAGGACGGCCTGGCGTTGATACGCGAAGTCGCCGCCGCTTGCCCCTCCACCAAGATCGCCATCTTGAGCGGCTGGACGGCGGCGCTGAACGGGCATCCGGAGAAGGCGCTCGTAGCTGCTACGATCACGAAGCCCTCTACAGCCAAACATCTCATGGACGTCATCGCCAAACTTGTTCTCTGCCTCGTGCTCATCCTGCCCTCCTGGGGCCGCGACTTCACCTTTGAATCGACGGGCCGCGGAGAGAACGTGGCCGAGCTTGATCTGCGGTCCGGCACGTCTGACTGGGGCAGCGCCCGGCGACAGGCAGCGGTGGCCAGGCTGATGGTGGATGGCGCAGAACCGCAGCATGTCTGGGTGCTGGGCGAGCACAAGGGCCCAGTCAGTGTCTTCCTGGGGCACCTGCCTGCGGGCAAACACCGGCTCACCGTTGAGCGCGATGAGACGTTCTCCGCCCCGGATTCGACGCTTGATGTGCGCGGCGCGAAGTTCAGTGAAGACA
>JBIKMK010000248.1:0-6114 GCA_044359315.1 Bryobacteraceae bacterium
GCACGCCCGCTCAGAGAACGCCGGCCTGTTGCTGGCCTATGAGTATTCCGGCTACGACAACACCCAGCCCGGCCGCCTGCCGGACCTGTTGCCGCACCTGTCCGTGAAGCGCATCAAGGACCTGGGCGCGGACGCCGTGAAGATCCTGATCTACTACACACCTTTCGACACGGCCGACATCAACGACATCAAGCACGCCTTCATTGAGCGCATTGGCGCGGAGTGCGTGACACACGACATCCCGTTCTTCCTCGAATTCATCGGCTACGCCCCGGATGGGTCTGGCGAGAAGACGCTGGAGTTTGCCAAGGCGAAGCCCGAGATCGTAAAGCAGTCCATGATCGAGTTCTCGAAGCCCCAGTACTTCGTCGACGTGCTGAAGGTGGAAGTGCCGATCATTGCCGAATTCGTCGAAGGCAGCGGCATCTACAAGGGCGTGAAGGCCTACAGCTTTGAAGAAGCCATGGGCTACTTCCGCGACTGTGCCGCCGTCGCCAGCAAGCCCTTCATCTACCTGTCGGCCGGTGTGGACAACGCCACCTTTGCTGAGCAGTTGAAGATGGCCACCGAATCCGGCGCCGATTTCTCCGGCGTCCTCTGCGGCCGCGCCACCTGGAAAGACGGCATGGGCATCTATGGCAAGCACGGCGTGAAGGCCCTCGAAGAGTGGCTCTCGGATGAAGGCGTCAAGAACATCGGCAACGTGAACGCCTCGATCGCCGCGGCCAAGCCCTGGTGGGCCAAGCTGGGCTACACCTCTGCTCCGGTTGCGTAGTTTTGTAGTTCACTTCTGATGGTCCGATGGCCGCCCCGCGCATGCGTTGGGCGGCCATCACTATTTTGGTGCTCCTATGCCGGAACTTTATCGCTATCACTGCAACCCTCGATGCTTCACTGATCCGGCGGCCCGGACGGCCGAAGCGGGTGTGGCCAATCTGGCTGATTGGCATCAAGCCGTCGCCGAGATCGAGCGGTGGCCGGAGTACGCTCCGCAGCCTTTGCACACCCTGCCGGCGACTGCCGCGCGATTGAGATTGGGTGAGCTTTTCTACAAGGATGAAAGCCGCCGCTTCGGCCCGCAGTTGGGGAGCTTTAAGGCGCTGGGTGCTCCGTATGCGGTGTACTGCCTACTGGCGGACACGGTAGCGGCGGCAACGGGGATCCGCCCTACGTCCGCCCAGCTGAGAGCGAAGGAGTTTCTCGCGATCACCAGCCGTGTCACCGTCTGTGTGGCCACCGACGGCAACCAAGGCCGTGGCCTTGCTTACGCGGCACAGATCTTTGGTTGCCGGTGCGTCACCTACATCCACGGGCACGTCAGCCCCGGCCGGAAAGAGGCTATGGAGCGGCTGGGAGCCATCGTCATTCGCATTGATGGCGAATATGAGGCCTCAGTGGCGCGGGCCCGCGAGGATGCGCGCCTGAACGGCTGGCACTTTGTCAGCAGCACCTCGTGGGATGAGTTTCAGTCGCCCATTCCCCGGAATGTCATGAATGCCTACATGGTGATGGTGGAAGAAGCACTCGCGCAGATTCCCCGGCTGGACGGGATCACGCATGTCTTTATGCAGGGAGGCGTGGGCAGTATCGCCGCCGCTGTCTTCTTGGGCTTCTATCAACGCTGCCACCCCACGCCACGTTTCGTCATGGTGGAGCCCGTCGAGGCCGACTGCCTCTACCAGACCGCCGTCCACGGCCACCCCACCCCTTCATCGGGATCGCTTCGTACCATCCAGGCCGGCCTCGCCTGCCGTGCGGTGTCGCCCGCGGCCTGGTCGATTCTCGACTGGCTGACCAGCGATTTCGTGGCCATCCCGGATGACTGGGCGGCTGAGGCAATGACGGCGCTGGCGGCGGGCGAGGGCGATCTCCCCATCGTCTGCGGCGAATCGGCTGCCGGCGGCATGGGTGTGTTGCTCAAAGCCGCGACTGACGCCGGCCTACGTTCACAGCTTAGCTTGACGCCCGAAAGCCGGGTGGTCCTATTTGGCTGCGAGGGTGCGACGGACCCGGAGATCTACCGCGAGATTACCGGGCAGACACCCGAAGAAGTATTTTCCCGGCAAGTGCTTCCGGACCCCTCAGACGCGGATAGACTGAAGGCTTGATTGAGGCCGTTCTCGATACCAATGTTCTGGTGGCCGCCCTGCGCTCCAGCCGCTTGGGCGGCCCGGATGTTGCTTACGCTGATTGGCGACGCCGCTGGCGGCCAAACCTTTCGCAACAATTGATGACTGAGTACGAAGCGGTCCTGAAGCGGGTCCCTTCACCGGGGCGGATCAACCCACAGCAAGCCGACGAACTGCTGAACTACATCGCCAGCGAAGCGAACCTAGTCCAAGTGTTTTTCCGCTGGCGACCGTTTTTGCCGGATCCGAAAGACGACTTCCTGGTTGAATTGGCGCTCCGGGTGAATGGAGTGATCGTTACCTACAACCAACGGCACTTCCGGGAAGTGGCATCATTGGGATTGAAGGTGATGACTCCGATAGAGTTCTTGCGCAGTCTGGAGCGAGGGTGATGTCGATTCAAGTGAATCTTCCGGAAGAAGCCTACCGGCGCGCCGTGGATGTCGCGGAGCGCGAGCACTGTACGGTTGAGCAACTGATCGCCTCGGGATTCCTGCGGGAATTGGATGCCTGGGAACGATTGCGGGAACGGGCTCAGAGAGGTTCGCGAGAAAAGTTTCTAGAAGTTCTGGATTCCCTTCCGGATGGCGAGCCGGAAGAGTTTGACCGCCTGCCCGACGGATTCAAGATCAGCCCTTTCGGCTGAGATCGACACGCCGGCGCTGGCGTAACCCAAGGCCCGGCGCGAGTGCTCGAAAGCGTTAATTTGACGGGACGCTAGTCCTTGATTCGCCCCGGACGATTCAGGATCAGCCGGACCTTCGCCGGGGCAGAGCCTGCTGTGAGTTTCTCCTCTGTTGCGTCAACCCAACTATCTAGGTCCTCAACGCCATCCTCCAATTTGAAGTGCGGAAGCCGCCCGCTGAGGGAGTACTCAAGACGGGAGAGAACGGTCATGGTGGTTGAGCCATCCGCGCCAGTGGTGGCGGATTCGGCGATATAGCCGCGAAAGTTGGCCGAAAGCCTGACGCCCGGCGCTGGCCGGCCATCAGGCCACTCCGCCCGTACACTCACTTTTCGCCGGGCCGCTCGTGGACCGAGCGTGATGGAGAGATTCTCGACTTTCTGATTCACCGTTAGCTGAACGGGCTGCGCCTGACTTTCAGACAGGACGCCGGGCCAGTAGGTGGGTAGAATGCGCTCCTTGCTCGTCGGAGCTCTTCTTGCGTTAACACCCAGAACGAAGCTCCCGGGAGGCACTCTGGCGAAGCTGAAGTGCCCTCTGCGATCCGTCTTCACGGATCCTTCGTAAGACGCTGGGTCGCTGGTATTCCGATTAGCGCGGGCGTATTCAACGGCGACGCCGACGGCGGGAGTGCCGTCCTGGTTGACCACTATTCCGCCCAAGACGCCCTCGCTAAACATTCCAATGTTGACGACGCCGCAGCCATGGGCGGGAACGTCCACCTCATAACTCTTGCGAGCCGACGTGAATTCCTTCGCCTGGGCGGTGATGATGTACTTGCCAGGATTTACATCGGGAAAGGCATAGTCGCCGGCGGTCCCCGTCGTGATGTTAGCTACTCCTGATGGTCCGGCAATCTGAATGCGCACACCGCTCAGCGGCGGATGGTCGCCGTACCAATACCTTTCATTGGCGTGAATCCGAACGGAGCCGAAGATCCGGGCCGGTGGGGGAGACCGGACGAACTGTTGCAAGAAGGCGATGTCGTCCGCCGCGTGTTCAGCTTCTTGGGAACCCCAGCACTCACCGGTGTAGACGATTGTCTCGGTAGATGCCGGGAATAAAACTCCATCAACCACCGCTGTCTCTTTGGCTGGCCCCTGCCTTGAGCCGCGAATGCCCGCAATCAAATACCTTTTGCCAACGCTACAGCTGATGTTGCATGTCGTGAAGTTGTCCGGGTCAACCATGACCTCCTTCAAGTCAGGAGCAAACCCCTTGAATACTTCCTCGACGGAGAATCTGTACCATGGACCCCGGCGGGAGCCGTATTGGTGATCTACGATTTCAAGGGGTGTTCCGACAAACAGTACCGGTGTAACACCCAGTCGATGACACACAGGCAGATAGGCAGAGCCGCTACAACTGCAGCCACGAGCCAAGCTTGTGGCCAGGATCATCCAGAGCAGAGTTCGCATTGCTGATTTGACGCCAGCTTCCATTTCGTAGTTCCCGAGCATGTCCAGGATCTCACTGTGGACCCGAATGCTGTTGACTGCCGGAAGGCGCGTTTCCGTTTAATACATAGTAGTGATATGTATAATGGTGCTACGTATGGAGCTGAATAAGGATCTTGTCGCTGCCTCCGCGACGCCGCTGGTGCTGGCCATTCTTGCTGAAGGGGAGAGCTACGGCTACGCCATCATCAAGCGAGTGGCGGAGCTATCGGGCGGGCACCTGCAGTGGACCGACGGGATGCTCTACCCCGTACTGCACCGGTTGGAGCGCCAAGGCCATGTCGAGGCGAGCTGGGTGACTTCGGAGACTGGCCGCAAGCGCAAGTACTACCGGATTACTGCCGACGGTCGGGCGCAGCTTTTCGCTCAGCGGCAGCAGTGGCAGGTGGTGGATGAGACTCTGCGGGGCATCTGGATGAAGGCGTGCCCCGCATGACGCCCTTCTCTGATCAGCCGCTGGAGGAACAGATTGCCCAGTGGCGGGGCCACTTGCGCCGCCAGCCGGGTGTGCGGGCGGCGGATGTGGAGGAGCTGGAGGGACATCTGCGGGATCAGTTGGCCGACCTGATTGCGGGTGGCTTGACCGGGGACGAGGCGTTCCTGGTGGCGGTGAAGCGCATGGGGAGTCTGGATGCGCTGTCCCGCGAGTTTGCACGCACGCACTCTGAGCGGTTGTGGAAGCAGCTGGTGATCGAACCTTTAGCGGATGAAACGGCGTCGGCCTCGCACACCGAGACTCTGGTGGTGCTGGGATTTGCGGTCGCCGCCGCGATTGCGGTTCAACTACCGGGGTTGTTCGGTGTTCACTTAAGCCCAAATGATGAGTTGCCGCTTTTCTACCGCCGAAACGCCAGCCTGCTGGTCTTTCCTCTGTTGGCCATCTACTTCCTATGGAAGCGTGGGGCGGCGTGGAGCAGCAGCCTGTGGCTGGCGCTGCCGTTCGTGGCCGGGGCCGTTTTCGCTAACGGCTACGCCTTTCCGGCGGCCAGCCACACGCAGGTGCTGACTGCTCTGCACCTGCCCATCGTGCTTTGGCTGGCCGTGGGCTTCGCCTACGCGCGGAACCGGTGGTTCACCGATGGCAAGTGGATGGACTTTGTGCGGTTCTCCGGCGAACTGGCTATCTACTACGTGCTGATCGCTTTGGGTGGGGGCGTTTTCACCGGGTTCACGATGATGATGTTCAAGGCCATCGATATCAACGCCGAGTGGTTCGTGTTCGGCTGGATGGTGCCGTGTGGGGCGGCGGGGGCCGTCATTGTGGGGTCCTGGTTGGTGGAGGCGAAGCAGAGCGTGATCGAGAACATGGCTCCGGTGCTGACCAAGCTGTTCACACCGCTGTTCACCCTGCTGCTGCTCGGGTTCCTGGCGACGATGGCTTGGACGGGAAATCCGATGAATGTGAAGCGCGAACTGCTGATCGGCTTCGACTTGCTGCTAGTGCTGGTGGTGGGGCTGGTGCTCTACGCCGCGTCCGCGCGCGACCCGGAGGCGCCGCCGGACTTGTTTGACGCACTGCAACTGCTGCTGGTGGTGAGCGCGCTACTGGTGGATACAGTGGCGCTGGCGGCGATCGCGGCGCGCATCTCGGAGTTTGGCCTCACGCCGAACCGGGTGGCGGCGCTGGGTGAGAATCTAGTGCTACTGGTGAACCTGGCGGGGGCGGCGTGGCTCTATGGAAGATTCCTGCTTCGCCGAGGCTCGTTTGGGTCACTAGAGCGATGGCTGGTGGGGTATCTACCGGTCCATGCGGGATGGGCGGCGGTGGTGGTGGTCACGTTCCCACCCATCTTTGGCTATCGGTAAGGCTCGCGACGTTCGAGTCACCAGCCTTACCGATTCC